>NZ_QPLS01000014.1:0-74798 GCF_003665955.1 Halorubrum sp. Atlit-28R | reverse complement strand
GCATGAGTTCAGGCGGTATCTGGATCGCACGTATACACGGTTGTTTCGAACCACGACCGACACAGGCGTCGCTCATAGAGCGTCTCGGTTCGACTCCGAGAGTCGGCATGAAGGCGGCCAGAGCGGTGGGGAAACACCCGTACCCATTCCGAACACGGAAGTTAAGCCCACCAGCGTATCGTGAAGTACTGGAGTGAGCGATCCTCTGGGAACCACGAGTCGCCGCCTGCCCACTCATACGGGAACATTCCCACCACAGCCCACGGACAGCGCGTCCGTGGGCTGTCTTCATATCTAACGAGCCGCAGGCCCGTGGCCGACCGCTAAACTTAAACGCTCGACAGCGGTACGTTCGGACGGCGCCAAGGTGGCAGAGTCCGGTCAGACGCAGCGGCCTGCAGAGCCGCCCAACGCCGGTTCAAATCCGGCCCTTGGCTTCCGTTTCTTCGCCTCCGTCGTGCCCGCAAACTGCCCCGCTTAGTAACCGTTAAACACCGGGTGACCCATGCGTCAACTATGCAACGACGCGCTGTGGCCGTGTTCGTCGCGCTCTTCCTCGGTGTCGCGGGCGTGGCGGGCGCGCTGACTGCGACGGCTGAGAGTCCCGAAATCGCCTTCGAGAACCCGGAGATTGACGCCTCGCAAAACGAGTCGATCGAGGTCGGCGGCCAGTCGTACGTGGTGGCCGACATCTCGGAAAGCGAGAACGACGCGGGACAGATGGTCATCTCGGGGACGCTCGAACGCGAGTTCACGACGCAGACCTCCGAAACCTGGGCGAACGGGTCGACGGTTTCGGTCGACGACCGCGAGTGGCGCGTCGAGATCGCCGGAGAGAACGCCACAGAGTTCACGCTCGTCGAGGTGCTCGACCGACAGGCGATCCTTGAGGCCGACGACGACGCCGAAAACGAGACGGTCACGCTCGACGACGGCGAGTACGTCGCGGTGACCGACGAGAGCGGCGAGCGGACGCTCGTGCCCGCCGACGAGTACTTCCCCGCGCCCGAGGAGCGGACGCACGCGTCGGGCGACACGCTCGAATACGACGGACAGACGGTTACGGTCGACGAGGTGACGGCCGGCGGCGCCGTCCTCGTGTGGGAGACCACCGAGACGGAGACGGTCGAGATCGCCCAGGAGTCGACGGTGACCATCGGCGACACCGACTACGCCGCGCACTTCCCCGACGCCTCGACGCTTCGGATGACGACCGACGTCGAGTCGTACCAGGCGCAGGTCACCGAGATAGAACGGTTCAACCAGTACAACAGCGGTCTCACGCGCGTCCTCGTTCTCTCCGTGCTCTCGTCGATCATGCTCGCCGGGATGGCCTTCATCCCGTCGCGGTACTGATCGACGCCGAACGGGCGATTTTCTTCGGCCGCGTTCTACCGACCGCATTTTCACCGACAACCACTACTCGGCGGGACCGCTACGGGGCCTATGACTTCGACAGCGGAGAAGGTACGACAGCTCGCGCCCCACTGGGCGGTGATGTTCATCGTCATGTTCGTCGCGCTGGCTGGCGTCGAGCGCCTCGCCGGCGAGGTCGGGCTCGCGGCGTCGCTGGTGATCGTCTTCGTCATCGCCGTCGCGTATCCCGTCGCGGTCCGGGCGCTCGGCGTCGCGCCGCCCGTCTGGCGGCGGTGACGGCGGGCCGCCGCGGTCGACGGTCCCGCCCCGCCGGGTGTGCGTCCGCCGACTGACGCCGCGGCGGTCGACGGATAACACTGGTGTCAGCCGGTCACCGTCCCGTCCCGTTCGTTTTTATACGGCTCGGCCGCCTTCCGATCGGTATGAGCGACGAGAACCCGGCGGCCGTCACGTCGGAACTCCCGGACGCACCGTTCCACACCAGCGGCACCGACCACATCACGGTCTGGGGGAGCAACCAGGAGGACACCCTCGCCTTCTACCGCGACCTGCTCGGGATGCCACTCGTGTTGCGGCAGCCGAACCTCGACGACCCCTCGCAGACGCACCTGTTCTTCGACACCGGCGACGGGCGGATCCTCACGGTGTTCGTGAGCGACGAGCGCGCGTCCGCGCGCGGCCAGCGCGTCAGCACGGGCGCCGTCCACCACCTGTGTTTCAGCGTCGAACCCGACGAGTACGAGGACATCATGGCGGCGCTCGAGGAGGCGGGCAAGGGGTACAACGTGTTCGACCGCGGCATCTTCCACTCGATTTACACGCAGGACAACAACGGGCTCGTCGTCGAGCTGTCGGCCGACAAGTACGAGATCCCGGCCGACCGGAAGGGCGAGGTGCTGGCGACCGCGCAGCGCCTCCGCGAGGAGGACGACGCCGACTTCGCGCAGGACCGTCACATAGAGGGGGCCCTGGAAGAGCTCGGCCTCCCGGTGAACAAGCACGACCTACCGGACGCCGACGCCGGCATGGGGGTCTGAGATGACCGGGCGCGACCCGGGTCCGCACGCGGGCGACGACCCGCACGGCGACGAGCCGCTGGTCACGGCCGGCGCGTCGCTCGACGACGCGGCCGCGGCGCTCGTGCTCGTCCACGGCCGCGGCGCGACCGCCCGCAGCGTCGTCGACTTGGGCGAGCGGCTGGCGGGGGACCGAGAGGTGGCGATTCTCGCGCCCGCGGCCGCCGGCAACACCTGGTACCCGAACTCCTTCCTCGCGCCGGTCGCCGACAACGAGCCCGGGCGGAGCTCCGGGCTGCGAGCGGTCGGCGCCGCGGCCGACCGCGCGGTCGACGCCGGGATCGCCCGCGACCGCGTCCTCGTCGGCGGCTTCTCGCAGGGCGCCTGCCTCGCGAGCGAGTTCGTCGCCCGCAACCCGACCCGCTACGGCGGGCTCGCCGTCTTCAGCGGCGGGCTGATCGGCGAGACGGTCGCGGTCGACGGCTACCTCGCGGCGGGCGACGACCCCCTCGCCGGCACCCCGACGTTCGTCGGGTGTAGCGACGTCGACCCGCACATCCCCGAGGAGCGGGTCCACGAGACGACCGACGTGCTGGAGGCGCTCGGCGCCGACGTCGACGAGCGGATCTACGAGGGGATGGGCCACGGGATCAACGACGACGAGGTCGCGGCGGTGTCGGAGCTGGTCGCGTCGCTGGCGTAGCTCGCCCCCGTTCGTCACGAAACGTCGCGACCGACGGCCGCAGCGCCGGCAGCGCCGCCGCGAACGGCCCGCCGACAGGTCCCGATCCGCGGGGGCTCGCGGCGGCTCTCCCGCTCACGCCAGCCAGTCGTCGGGCTTCGTGTCGTAGTCCGCCTCGTCGGCGGCGATCCGCGCCTCGATCGCGTCGTCGAGGTCGTGTTCGGTCACCTCGCCGCCGTCGTACTGGAAGCGGACGCCGACCTCGGTGCCCTCGGGCTCCTCGCCGCGCCGCTTGGCGCGTCGGACCTCGCCGTCGTCGTACTCGACGCGGATCGTCGCGAGGTTCACCGGGCGCCCCCACAGCTCGAAGACGCGCTTCAGCGTCGCCCTCGCGCGCTCCTCGTCGAGCGCGACGCCGTTGTACCGGTGCCCCAAGAGCAGTTCGCCCCGGTTCCGGAAGTTCCCGTCCAGCACGACGATCGTCGGCTTCCCGAAGTTGGTGAACCGGAGGAGCAGCTTCTTGCGCACGTCGTCGGCGTCGACGCTGGCGACGCGGTGCTCCCCGGCGGCCCGGCTGTACTCGTAGGTGAAGTAGTTCCCCTCGCGGACGAACTCGTCGGTGAGGAACGCGTCGATGAACGTCACGTCGTTGTGGCTCTCGCGCACCTCGAACATGCGCTCCCAGCCAGCCCCGCGGTCGACGTCGTCGATCGCGGCGGCCACCGTCTCGTACCGGTCGACGTCGAACAGGTACCGGGCCTGCTCTTCGAGCGCCTCCCGGGAGACGTTGCGGAGCGCACCCCGGTGTTCCGGCCGCGAGAGGACGTAGTGGCGCTCCGCGAGCCCCTCGCGCGTGAGCAGCTTCCACGGGTACCGCTCGACGTCGATCCCCTCGGGCCCGTCTCCGGCGGAGAGCGCCCGGTCGACCGCCTCGGCGTCGACCCGCGGGTCGCCGTCTGCGGCCATGTCGGCGAGTTCGTCAAGCGTCGCCGGGCCGGCGCCCGCGATCGCCGGGTGGGGTTCGAGCAGGTCGGCGACCTCGTCGAGGTCGATCCGGGAGTGGAAGTTCTCCGGCGTCACGCCCTTGACGCGGAGCAGCTTGTCGAGCACCTCGCGACGCGCGGCCCGCAGCTCGACGTGCGTCCACAGCTCGAACCCGAGCTTGTAGGGGTTGAGGCCGGGCGAGCCGAGCACGCGGGCCATGTGGTCGGCGTACGTCAGGAACTCGTCGGGCCCGGCGAACCCCTCGCCGCCCATCATCAGCGACTCCCAGTACGTCGCCCACCCCTCGTTCATCACCTTCGTCTGCTTCTGTCCGGCGAAGTAGTACGCCTCCTCGCGGATCGCGTCGATGACGGTCGTCTCCCACGGCTCCCGGTCGACCGCCTTCCCGCTCTCGGGGTCGTACCGCTTGCCGTGGTCGCGCAGGAACGCGAGCACGTCCGGGCGCGGCGCCTCCGGCTCGACTCCCTCCCCGCGCGCTTCGAGCCACTCGTCGTCGAACACGTCGCGCCGCACCTCCTCGGAGAGGTCGAGGTCGTCGATCCGCGCCTCGATCGCCGCGAGCGGGTCCTCGTCGCCGTCGCTCACGTCCGCGGCGATCCCCGGGTCCGCCACGGAGCGGGCGGCGTCGACCGGGCTGTGCTGGTCGATCGTGTCTTCCAGGGCGCTCACGGCGTCGATCAGCCGCTCGACCTCGTCGCGGTCGACGTCCGTCCGCCTCGCGATCGCCGCGATCCGGTCCGCGTTGCGCTCCAGCCGCGCCGCCGCGTTCGGGCCGTCGTCGCCGCGGTCGGCGTAGAGCCCGAACCACTCGTTGTTCGCGAAGAAGTCGGCGTGCGCCTCGACGTGGGTGATGACGGCCTTCTGGTCGGCCGCCGAGTTCGACTCCTGGAGGAAGGCGTGCGCCGGGTCGTCGTTGTTGACGATCTCGAACGCCTTCCCCAAGCCGTGGCGGTCCTTCTTCCGCTGGCGCTCGTAGTTCATCCCCCACCGCCAGTGCGGGTAGCGCCGCTGGAACCCGCCGTAAGCGATCAGCTCGTTCATCTGATCGTGGTCGACGATCCAGTACCGAACCGGGTACGGCTTCAAGCCGAGCCGCTCCGCCAGCTCGCGGGCCTCCCGGGCGGGCTCGTCGAGGGCCGCGGCCTCGCGTTTCGCCTCGACGCGGTCGTCCCTCATCGCCGGTCACCCCCGTCGGTCCGCCCGCGGGCGGCGGGCCCGCCGCGGCCCGCGCCGCCGTCGCTCGACGACTCGGTGCTGAGGATCTCGTAGATGGCGTCCGTCACGTCGTCCGGCTCCGAGACGCGCGCGACGGCCACGTCGTCGGCGTCGGCGAACGCGGCCTCGACCTCGTCGGCGTGGCGGGCGTTCGCGGCGCCGTCGCCGGGCTGGGTCTCGACGTACGCCTGGAGGTTGGCGTCGATCGACTCCATCGCCGGGATCACGTTCTCCGTCGTGTCGCTGCCGGCGTTCTCCGAGTCGCCCGCGGCGAACACGTACCGGTTCCACTCGCTGTACGGGTACTCTTCGAGGAGCTCCTCGACCAGGTCGTACGCGCTGGAGATGCGGGTGCCGCCGCCGGACTGGATCCCGAAGAACTCCTCGCGGTCGACCTCCCAGGCCTCCGCGTCGTGGACGACGTAGCGGAACTCCGCGGCGTCGTACTTCCCGGTCAGGTACCAGTCCATCGGGGTGAACACCCGCTCGACGAGCTCGCGTTTCGTCTCGCGCATCGAGCCGGACGCGTCGCGGACGTTGATCACGACGACGTTGCGCTCGCGCTTCTCGATCACCTCCGGGTGACGGAACCGCTCGTCCTCTCGGCGGAACGGGACGCTGTCGAGCCCCTCGCGCCGGATCCGCTGGGTGACCGGCTCGCGGTCGACCGCCTCGTCGAGCGCGTCGAAGCTCTCCCAGCGGTCGAGCGCCGCGACCGGCTCGCCCCGCTCCTCGGCGAGCGTCGCGGCCGCGTCGGCGATCCACGCCCGGGAGACGGGGATCCCCTCGCCGCGCGCCCACGCGAACACGTCGTCCACGTCGGCGCCGTCGACGAACAGTCCCTCGCGGACGTAGTCGCCGTCGAAGTCGGTCGCGAGGTGCCGCTTCAGCCCGCGCTTGAAGAACTCGTCGACGTCGAGGGTGCCGCGCGGCCCGGAGCGCGCGGTGTCGGTGAAGTCGCCCTCCACCTCCTCGACCACCCGCTTCCCCTTCGGTTCGAGGTCGAGCCCGAGCGCCTCGTCGAGCTCGCGGGCGAACTCCTCGGGGTCCATCTCGTAGTACTCGTGGTCGCCGCCCTCCTCGCCCGGGTCGCCCTCCTCGTCGCCGTCGCCCGGCTCGGGGTCGACCGGCTGGCCGGGCTGCGGCTGGCCGTCGCCGCCCTGCCCGACCCCGCCGGCGGAGCGCTGGTCGTACTCGAACGACGGGAGGTCGACCACCTTGATCGGGATCCGGATCCGGTCGGCGTCGGAGCCGCCGAGGTCGCCGTGGCCGATGAACTCCGCGAGGTCCTCCCGGCGCGTCTCGCCGACCTCGCGGAACCGCTCGCGGTCCTCCGTCAGTCCCACGGGTCGCCACCTCCGTTGGAGCCGGCGCCGCCGTCCGGTTCCTCGCCGTCGGCGTCCCCGCCGTCGACGTCGGGCCACTCGTCGCGCACGTCCGCCATCACGGCGCGGCTCGTCAGCTCCGCGGACGCGCGGCTGTACCCGCGCTCGCACAGGCGGTCGATCGTCTCGGCCTTCACCCGCTCGGTCTCGGTGTCGGCGGGCGGGTCGGGCCACGCTGCGGGGTCGAGGTCCGGGAACCGCCGCTTCACGTCCGCGAGGTCGTTTGCGTCGATCACCGCCTTCAGCTCGGGGACCTCCCCGAGGTCGACCTCGTCGACGCTGAACTCCTCGCCGCGGTTGCGCCACGCGTACCGCGTGAGCCCGCGGATCACCCGCTCGCGCCGGAAGCGCTCGACGTCGCGGCCGGGCTCGGTCCCGCGGTAATCGTCCTCGTCGAACCGCCCGAGCGTCTCCGTCTCGAACACCTTCATCGCGAGGGGGTCCGGCGCCGCGTCCTCGCGGTCGCGCGCCGTCGGGTCCGCCTCGTCCCACGCGTACACGTGCTCGACGTACTCCGCGACGGTCTCGGTCGGGACGGTCTCCTCGGCGAGCATCGCGTCGATCACGTCCTCGCGCTGCCGCTCGCGGATCCGCGCCGCGACCGGCCCGCGGCGCCCCTCGAACTCCGCGGCCTCGGCCCGCGAGAAGACGGGGGCGTCGGCGAGCCCGTCCGCCATCGCGTCGAGCACGTCCGTCGGGGTGACGACGCGCTCGACCGGCAGGTCGGGGTGGCTCCGGTCGGCGGTCGTCGCGAGCAGGTCGGCGACCGCGTCGCGGGCGTAGGTGACCGGGATCCCGTTCCGGCCGTCGCCCGCGGCGAGGTCGACGTCGTCGACGGTCACCGCGTCGTCGCCGCGCCGGACCTCGCCGGTCTCGTACAGCGTCGCGGTCTCGATCAGGTCGAGGTCGCCGGGGAGGTCGTCGCCGTCGAGGCGCGTGACGACCGCGTACAGCGCCGCGGCCCCGATCGCGTGCGGCGCGACCTCGCGCTCGACCGCCCTCCCGTCGGCCTCCCGGACCTCGATCGACAGCGGCGCCGCCCCCGGGTCCCGGGCCCCCTCGTCGGGAGCGCCCCCGCGGCCGACGCCGGACGGGTCGGCGGCGCCGCCGGTCGCCTCCTCGACCGCGGTCGCCCCGGCGATCTCGCGGCGGAGCAGCCGCGCCTCCAGCCGGCGGTTCGTGAGGTACCGGAACTCGTGTTTCGAGAGCCGGCGCTTCAGCGCCTTCAGCGGGTCGGCGTCGCCGCGTTCGGCGTGGCGGTCCAGCTCCGCGTCGAGGTCGGGGTTCGAGATGACGACGAGCTGGGTGTCCAAGTCCATCCCGATCCCCTTGTCGAGCTTCACGCGCCGCTCGTCGGGGACGTTGAGCAGCCGCCGGAGCAGGTCGGCGTGCTGGCTCGCGTCCTCGACGACGGTGGCGACGCCGTTCCCCTGCGAGAGGACGCCGTCGTAGCTGAACGCCTGCGGGTTCTTCCGCCCGCGGGAGTCGAGCTCGCGGAGCATGCCGCCCATCCACGAACCGACGAGCCGCTCTTTCGCCGTCCCGTCGTCCTCGGCGTGGAGGACGCCGATCCCGCGCCCCACGTCGACCACGTAACTGGTCACGCGGAGGTGGTCGCGGTCGGTGATCGCCGAGAAGAGGTCGCGGCGCCCGCGCTCGCGGTAGGCCGACTCCAGGTGGTCGTACGCCTCGCGGCTGAACGGGTCGAGCTCCACGTCGGCCGCGACGGGGTAGGCGTCGTCGTCGACCGCGTCGGCGATCGACTCCCGGACCGTCTCGGGGAACACCGACAGCGGGTGCGACTGGACCGGGCTGCGGTACCACTCCCCGGCGTCGCCGCCGTCGCCGTACGAGAGCGACGCGGCGCCGCCGCCGCCGACCCCGCCGGCGCCCGAGACGTTCCACTCGACGGTGTACCGCCGGCCGGCGTCCGTCTTCGAGAACGCGCGGAGCCCGTTGACCAGGCACCGCTTGAACTCCGACTTCCCCGTCGCGGTGGGGCCGTCGATCCAGACTATCGTCTCGTCGTTGCCCCGCCCGGTCGCGGCCGCGCGCAGGTCGTCGACGAACCCGTTGAGCGCGCGGGTGTTGCCGAGGACGGCGTGTTCGCCGTCGTTCGCCGGGTCGTCGAAGAACCGGTACCGGTCGAGCGTCTCGCCGCGCTCGCGGACCTCGCGGATCCCGTACGACTCGACGGCCGCGAGGACGTACCCCGCACCGGACGCGGCCGCGGTCGGGTGCTCCAACACGCGGTCGACGTAGGACGCGAGGTCCATCGGCGGGTCGTACGCTCCCCGGAGGGCCTCGTCGGCCGCGCTCCGGAACCGCTCGCCGCCGGATCTGGTGCGGTCGCTCATTTTCAGTCCCCGTCGTCCGCCATCTCCGAGCGCGCGACCGCCGCGCCCGCGTACTCCAGCACCTCCGCGGCGCCGTCCTCGGAGTAGCCCCGGTCGACCAAGGCGTCGACCCACGCGCTCCGGTCCTCGTCGTCGAGGTCGGTCGCGGACACCAGCGCCGAGAAGTTGATGTTGTGCTTCTTGTCCTCCCACAGCTTCCGTTCGAGGGCCCGGCGGAGCCGGTCGTTCTCCTGCGGGTCGAACCCGCGGCCCTCGCGGGCGCGTCGGGACACCCAGTTCGACACCTCCTGCCGGAAGTCGTCCTTCCGGTCGGAGGGGACATCGAGCTGCTCTTCGACGGCGCGCAGGAACGTCTCGTCCGGCTCCGTCTCCCGGCCCGTCAGCTCGTCGTCGACGGTGTCGTCGTCGATGTACGCCATCACGTGGTCCATGTACTTCTCGCCCTGCCGGCGGAGCTCGTCGACGTCGTACGCCAGCGCGTGGCGCACGTCCTCGATGGCGCGCTCGCGGTACTCCTCGCGGACCAGGTCGAGCAGGCGCTCGTAGCGGTCGAGGTCCTCGGCCGCGATCGACCCGTGGCCGCCGAGGTTCGCCTCGAAGTGGTCGAAGACGGACAGCGGCGACAGGTGGCTGCGGTCGCGGTGGGTGGCGTCCATGATCGCCTCGGCGATCTCGTCGCCGACGAACCGCGCGGAGATGCCGTCCATCCCCTCGCCGATGTCGGCGGACTCGGCGGCGTCCTCGCGGAGCTTCCGCCGGTCGATCTCCTCGTCTTCCAGTTCGCCGTTGTACGCCTTCGCCTTCTCGACGAGGGTCACCGTCTCGTCGGTCGGCTCCTCTAAGCGGGTGAGCACGCCGAAGAGCCCAGCCATCTCCAAGGCGTGCGGCTCGACGTTGACGTTGGGCACGTCGGCGTTGGCGAGCATCTTCTCGTAGATCTTCGCCTCGCTCTCGTACTCTAACACGTACGGGTAGTCGATCCGCTTGGTGCGGTCGTTGAACGCCTCCATCTTCTCGTCGCCGGTCTTCTCGCGGTACTCCGGCATGTTCGTCCGACCGACGATCACTTGGTCGATGTCGATCCGCGGGTTGTTCTTCGGCTTGATCGTCGACTCCTGCGAGGCGTGGAGGAAGTCGTAGAGGAACTCCCGCTGGAGCTTCAACAGCTCCTCGCCGGAGAAGAGCCCGCGGTTCGCGTTACAGAACGCGCCGGCGTAGTCGAACGCGCGCGGGTCGGACTCGCCGTAGACGGCGAGCTTCGCGTAGTTGACGTCGCCGGTGAGCTCGGTCTCGTCCTGGTTCTTCTTGTCCTTCGGCTCGAACGTCTCGATGGACTGCCGGCGGTTCTCGTCGGCGACGAGCCGGACGACCTCGACGTGCTCGTCGAGGACGCGCTGGAGGTCGTCGTCGTAGTGGGCGAGCAGCTCGTTCAGGTAGAACTCCGAGGCCGGGTCGGGGTGCTGCTCGTTCCGCAGCGTGTAGGGCGCGTCGAGCCGCTCGTTGAGGTCGTCGATCACCGCCTGGCGCTGCGGCTTCGGGAGGAGGACGAGCGGGTCCTGGCTCATCGGCGAGCGGACCACGTCGTCGTCCGGGTCCTGGTCGTCGATCACCGAACAGAGGTCGACCCAGCGGAAGGTGTACATCCGGCCGGCGTCCTCGCGGGTGTACGCCTCGAAGTAGCGGCGCACCAGCCAGTCGAAGTGCGACTTGCCGGAGCCGACCGGGCCCAAGAGGAGCTTGATCCGCTTCTCGGGGCCGAGCCCGCGGGCGCCGGACTTCACCTTGTTGACGAACTCGTGGATCGCCTCGTGGACCTCGCGGCCGTAGAAGACGTTCTCGCCGTCGTGGAGCGGGTCCTCGGCGGCGAGCGCGTACTCGACGACGCCGTGTTCCTCGTCGTAGTGCGTCCCGTAGTGGTCGAACATGTCCGCGACGCGCTGGTGTGCGTTCCGTGCGATCTCGGGGTCGTCGTACAGCGCGTCGAGGTACCAGTCGAACGAGCGCGCCGCTCTGAGGTCGTCGGGGACCTCCGTCCGGTACTCCTCGCTGAGCCGTTCGAGCGTGTGTCGGTCTGCCATCGTATCACGTTCGCTCGGACCGCGAGGCGGTGTCGCCGGCGTGCGACGCGACGGCCGGAGCAGCGGCTCTCCGTGCGCGTGTCGGCAACTCGTCGAGCCGCGAGCGGCGCGTCGTCGGAGTGCGCGTCGGTGCCGGTGGACGCCTCGCCCGTATCCGAGGCTATATATGTGGGAGGGATTGGCACGGATAAGTATGTCGCCAGTTGACACCCGCCGCGATCCGTTCGGGGCCCTCGCCCTCGTCGGATCCGGCCGGTTCGCCGACGGTCCGTCAGTCGGTCTTATCAGCGGCTCGTGAGATCGACGGCGGGGGCGCGTCGCGATCCCCCGCGAAGCCCTCGCGCGCGGTCCGGACGCGGCGGGGCGCGTCGCGGCCGCGGTCGCCGCTCGCGCGCGCCGGCCGAGAACCGGAACCATCGGCCCCGGAGGGCACCCTTTTGCGAGTCGCCGCCGCAGACCCGGTGTGACGTTCAGCATCTGCGCTCGCGAGCGGTACACCGACGAGGGCGGCGACGACCAGATCCGGTTCGGCGTGGCGGTGACCACCCGGCTGCCGGGCGTCGGCACGCTGTGCCCCTTCGCGTCGTCCGACGGCGCGGTGGCGACCCAGTCGCTCGTCAACGTCGAACTGGGGCGGAAGGGGGTCGAGTACCTCGGGGACGGGCTCGCCGTCGACGACGCCCTCCAGGCGCTCCTGAACGCCGACGAGGGGAGCGCCCAGCGCCAGCTCCACGGCGTCGACGCCGACGGGACGTTCGCGTTCTCCGGCGACGAGTGTAACGACTGGTACGGCCACCGCGAGGGCGAGAACTACACCGTCGCGGGCAACCTCCTGACGGGCGAGGACGTGATCGCGGACACCGCGGCCGCCTACGAGTCCGACGCGCACGGCGACGCGCCGCTCGCCGAGCGCCTGATCGACGCCCTCGCGGCGGGCCACGCCGCCGGCGGCGACAAGCGCGAGGACCTCGAGGTCCAGTCCGCGGCGCTGCTCGTGCGGAACACCGAGGAGGAGGCCGACGACCCCTACTACAACGACCTCCGGGTCGACGCGAGCGAGACGCCGGTCGCGGACCTCCGCGAGACGTACGAGACCGCCAAGCGCGGCTACGAGACCATCTTAGAGAAGTACGCCGAGGAGGAAGCGGCGGACGACGAGAGCGACGACGACGGGGGCGCGGCCGACGACGCGGCCGACGAGTAGCGGGCCCTCGCTACACCGACAGCCGCGCGAGGATCGGCAGGTGGTCGGAGGGGTACCGGCCGCGGTCGTCCCGGTCCGCGAGCGTCGCGAACGCCTCGACCGACACCGCGGGCGAGACGAGCGCGTGGTCGATCCGACGGCCGTCGATGAGGCGCGCGAAGTCGGTGAGGCTCGTCTCCGGCCCGTGTCGGAGGTCCGCCTCGGCCGCGGCGTCCCGGAGCGCGGGGGCGTCGCCCGACGGAGCGCCGTCTTCAACGCCGGACTCGTCGCCGAGGAGGATCCCGTGCGGGTCGGAGCCCGGCGTGCAGTTGAGGTCGCCGACGAGGACGAGCGGCGCCCTCGCGTCGGCGCCGTCCTCGTCCGCCGTCGCTATCGTCGGCAGCCGCTCGCGGAGCAGGCGCGCGGACTCGCGCCGCGCGCGGGCGCTCACGTGGTCGAAGTGCGTGTTGACGACGCGGAGCGCCGCGTCTCCGCCGACGGCGCGCACCCGGGCCCACGTCGCGATCCGCGGGTGCGAGGCGCCCCACCCGGTCGACGGCTCGTCGGGGGTCTCGGAGAGCCAGAACGTCCCGTCGTCGACGACCTCCCAGCCGTCGCCCCGCACCGCGACGGGGCACCCCTCACCCTCGCCGTCCGCCTCGCGCCCGCGGCCAACGAACTCGTACTCCGGGAGCCGCTCGCGCAGGTCGCGCCGCTGCTCGGGCAGCGGCTCCTGGAAGGCGGCGACGTCGGGCCGGTGAAACCGAACGAGCCGCCCCACCGCGTCCCGGCGGTCGTGCCAGGCGTCGTGGTGGTCGCCCCGGTTGGCGTAGCGGACGTTGTAGCTTAACACCCGGATCGCGGTCATTACCTCGGGTCTCGCGGGCGGGGCGATTAAAAGGCGGGGAGCGTCCCGCCCGGCGGGCGCCCCCACCAGCACAGGGCATTTATGGCCGCCGAGGCCCGGTGGACGGGTATGGAACGCAACGTCGGTCGGATCGACGCCCTCGTCCGGGTCGTCGCGGGGGTCGCCGTCGCGGTCCTCGCGGTCGCCGTCGCCGTCGGGGCGGTCAGCGTCCCGGTCTTCTCCGCGGTCGGCCTCGGGGTGATCGGCGTCGTCTTGGTCGTCGAAGGCGCCACCCGCCGGTGTCTGCTGTACCGGGCGCTCGGGATCGACCGCTGTCCGGTCGACTGACGCTCCGACCGCCCGCGGGGCGGGCCGGTCAGACCGAGAACTCGTAGAGGTCGTCGCCGACGTGGTGGATCGACCGGACCACCTTCCCGCTGTCGCCGACCATGTCGTCGCCGTCGGCCAGCGCGCGGCCTACGGCCAGCACCTTCCCGTGGGTCTCCTCGGCGATCACGACCAGGTCTCCCTCCCGGATCGTCTCGTCGGCCTCGACGATGCCCGGGCGCATCACGTCGGCGCCGTCGGAGACGAAGGAGATCGCGCCGGCGTCGACGGTGACGACGCCGGTCTCCGGGTCGAAGTCGTTCGCGCCCCGAACGGTGAGGAACGGCTCGTCGTCGTCGACGTAGAAGACGGCGGGGTCGCCGTCCACCAAGACGAGTTCGTAGCCGGCGTCGACGAACTCCACGAACTCGAAGGTGTCCCCCTCGATGTCGACCCCGAGGTGGTCGGCGACCGCCTCGCGGATCGCCGTGATCTCGTCGCTTCGGAGGTGGTGCCGGGATTTCACTTCCATGCGCGTCCCGTCGACCGCTCGGCCGATAAATGGACCGCTCCCCGCCGTGGCGGTCGGCGATCGCTTCGCGCTGTCGCCCCTGAGGCCGGTCTCGACTCGTTGGACCGATCAAAACGGCCTTAAACCACCTCTCCATATCCCTTCGTATGCTCAACCCACTGGCGATCGTGCTCGTGGCGATCGTGAACCCCCCAGCGATCGTGCTCGCGGCGGTCGCGACGCTGCTCGTGGTCCTCGTCACCTCGGTGAAGGGGACGGGGTGGGAACCCACGACCGACATCTCGGAAGAAGTCCTCGAACACCGCGCGTCCGCGGTCCCCGAGACGGAGTTCCCGGAGCCGGGTAACCGCGCCGTCGGCGGCGGTGGCGGCGGCGGAGCCATCCCGGCCGGCGGCGCCGAGGGCGAGGAGGGCGAGCTCGAAGAGGGCGGCACCGTCAGCTCCGGCCCCGGCGACATCCCCGAAGACGAGGTGGAGTACTTCGAGGTCGAGTTCGTCAAGCAGGGGGAGACGGTCGAACTCTCCAACGACAAGCCCATTCTCGACCAGGGCGAAGACGAGGGGTGGGACCTCCCGTACGCCTGCCGGCAGGGGCAGTGCGTCTCCTGTGCCGGCCGGATCGCCGACGGCCCCTCCGAGGACTTCGTCGAGCACGACAACCAGCAGATGCTCGAAGCGGCCGAGATCGACGACGGCTACACGCTCACCTGCGTCGCCTACCCCCGCGACTCCTTCAGCATCGAGACGGGCGAGGCGCCGTAGCACCGCGCTCGCACTCTCTCTTCCGTCTCCTCTCACCGCGTCCGCTCGCGACACCCTTTTTCGCGTCTCGCTCCAACCGATAGCATGACCGTCACCACGGCGCTCGTCGGCGGCGGCGGGGCCGTCGCCGTCGCGCTGATCGCCGCGGCCGTCTACCGCGACGCCGCCCGCGTCGGCGTCGACCTCGGCTCGCCGGCGACCTGGGCCGCGCTCGTCGTCCTCACCGGCGGCGCGAGCCTCGTCACGTTCGTCCTCGTGCCCGACGCCCCGCTCCCCGGCGTCCTCGTGTTGACCGTGCTCGGCCCGCTCCTCTACCTGCTCGAACGCGACGACTCGATGAACGGCGACGCCGCCGCCGACCCCACCCAACTCCCCAGCCAGTCCGGGGAGTCGGCGGACCCGGGCGACGACCCGGAGCGATAGCGGGCGACGCGGACGCGCCCCGTCGCGGTCCCTCTCGGCCCCGTTCCGTCTCATCGACGATGACACAGTTCCTTTCGGCGCGGCCGCCGGCTCCTAAACCGCAACTTTCCATACCGTCGGCGATGTACGAGGGGTAATGAGCGACGAGAGCGACGAGAGCCTCGCGGACCGGGTAGAGCAGTGGATGGTCGGACAGATGCCGATCATCCAGATGCACGGCGGCACGAGCGTCGTGCGCGAGGCGGACCCCGAGACCGGCGAGGTCGTCGTCGAGCTCGGCGGCACCTGCTCCGGGTGCGGCATCTCGAACATCACCGCCGACAACATCCGTCGCGACCTCATCATGGACTTCGAGGAGGTCGACGACGTGACCGTCCGGACCGCCTCCTCCGGCGACAACGGCGCGTCCACCGTCGAGGGCGGCCGCGGCGGCGAACTCAAACACGAGACCGAGTCCGCGAACCACTTCTGAACGCGACGGGCGCTCCCGTCGCCTCTCTCTTCTTCCCTACAGCGGCGTGAACGGCAGCGACGCGAGCGTGTCGGCGTCGTAGGCGAGCGCGTCGGACCGCGAGACGCCCTCCGGCGTGATCATGTCGATCACGCGGGGCGCGTTGCCCGCCGCGCCCTGCTTCGCGCCGCCGAAGACGAACCCGCCGGCGTCCTCCTGGACGTCGCGGAACGAACCGAAGTCCTCCGAGCCGACGACCGGGAGGACTTCCCAGTCGGAGATGTCTACTCCGCCGATGGCCGCCTTCGGAATCGAGACGATCGCCACGTTCGCGCCGAAGCTGGCGAACGTGGTCGGCGAGCCGAGCCCGTTCCCTTCCGCGTCGACGATCCCGGCGCTGAAGCCGCTCGCGTCGACCCGGTACTGCCACGGCTCGGCGAACTCGGCGGTGATCCCGAGCCCCCCGAGCTCCGTCGTCCGTCCGCCCTCGGCCGACGGATCGCGCAGGTACACGACGAAGTAATGCGGCGAGAACGTCCCGCCGAACGTGTCGTACAGGTTCTCCACCTCGAAGGCGAACCGGTACTCCTCGTCGGTCTCCAGGACCCGGAACGAGCGCAGGTCGAACGCGCCGTCCTGGAACGCGCCGTCGGTCGGGTAGACGTACTCGCCGGGGCCGTCGTCGTCGCCCTGCGGGTCGGTGAACTCGGCGACGAGGTCGCCGGGCGCGACCGTGACGGTCTCCGACGCCAACTCGGTGCCGCCGTCGGCCTCCCGGACGGCGACGTCGAACGTCCCGATCCGAGATATGCTGAATCCGAGGTCCACCGTCGCGTCAGTCGAATTCGGAGGCAGTCGGACGTTGTCGAGCGCGGCGACATCCCCGTCGACGGTGACCTCGACGGTCGTTCCGCCCACGAAGGCGGCGTCGTTCGACCCCGTCGCGGTGACGAACGATTCGCCGAGGTCGGCCTCGTCGGCGATCGACACCGAAAACGTCTGCTCCGGCCGCTCGTACTCGGGGAGCCGCTTGACCTCGCGGCCCCGCGCCGGGCGCAGCTTCACCGCCGTCCCGCCGCTCGGCGCGAGCGACGCGAGCAGGGTCGCGTCGGGCGTGACGACCGCCTCGTCGATGCGGACCTCGGTCGGGTCGCGATCGACGCCGGTCCCGACCGCGTCGGAGTAGATCTCCGCGACGTACTTCGGGCCGTTCCGGCCCTTCCCGCGGCCGTTTCCGTTTCGCTTGCCATTCTCCTTGCCGCGGCCCTTGCCTTTCCCCTTGCCGTTGCGCTTGCCCTTCCCCTTGCCGCGGCCCGGCGCGTCGCCGGCGTTGCCGGGGGCGTCGCCGGAGTTCCCCGGCGCGAGGAAGTCGAGCGGCACGTCGACCGCGCGGCCGTCGCCGTCGGTCATGGCGCCGACGTACCACTCGTCGCCGCGCCGCCGGGCGATCGCGAGGTAGTCGCCGATCGCGGAGCCGACGACGCGCGTCTCGTCCCAGCCGGCGGCCGGGACGGACTCGATGAAGCCGAACTCGGGCTCGGCCTCGAAGTTCTCGTTCTCGGGGACGTACCCCTCGTACTCGGCCGGGACCGGCGACGGCTCGCCGGACTCGGTGACGGCGACGGCGTTGAGGTTGAACCCCCCCACGTCGCCGCTGAAGCCGTCGTCGCCGCTCTCGTAGTCGAGCTCGATCGCGACCTCGTTGTCGCCCGCGTCGAGCTCGACCTCGGTCGTGAACACCTGCCAGTCGTCCCAGTAGTCGGTGAAGTCGGGCTCGATGGTCTCCCGCGCGTCGTTGACGCGCAGCGTCGCGCGCGGCGTGCCGGCGTCGATCACGCGGCCCGCGTTCTCCTCGGCGTCGCTCGCGTAGCGCAGGTGGAGTTCGTACGTCCCGGCGCTCGGCACGTCCTCGACCGCGAACGACACCGACGACCCGCTGGGCGCGCGGTTGGGGTCGACGGCGACGAAGTTGGTGCCGAACGCGTCCCGCCAGGAGTCGTCGGTGACGAGGCCGTCGAGGTCGCCGGCGGCGGCCTGGAGCGCCTCCCCGACCCCGAACGTCTCGTCGACGTACCCCTCGATCCGGTCGGCGGCCATCTGGAGCCCGCTGAGGTACGTCGGGTACATCGCGAGCTGCTTCGCCCGCGTCGTCTGGATCTGGTCGCCGCGGTCGTCGCCGAACGTGATGTCGAAGATGCCCGGCTGGTAGCTCACCGGGCCGGCGAGGTTCCGCGTGAACGGGAGCGTGACGTGGTGGTCGCGGCCGACGTTCGAGCCGAGCTGGCCGAACCCGTCGTACTCCTGGGCCTTCACGACCTCGCGGTTCGCCACGTTCGGGTAGGTGCGGATCTCGCCGGTCGGCTTGATCCCCTCGTGGATCTCTAACAGCTGGCGGTTCGCGGCCGCCTCGCGGATCACGAGCCGGTGGTGGTTCACCGCGAGCTGGTTGTGCTGGTTGTGGGTCGGGTCGGCGCCGTCCCCGTCGATGCCGAGCCCGGGGTCGGAGACGTACCCGTTCTTGATCGAGTTGATCCCCTCGGCCTCGTAGCCCGCGAACACGTCCTCGTCGAGGACGGCCGATTCATACTGCGGGACGTTGCCCGCCGTCTCGTTGTGAATCGTCATCTCGACCGGGTCGGGGAGGTCCGCGCCGTAGCCGGTCACCTCCGGCACGTCGAAGTCGGGATAGGAGTCGTCGACGCCGAAGCCGAACCCGGTGCCGTCGCCGGGGTAGGTGTCCCAGCCCTGGTTCCACCCCTCGACGAGCACGCTGTCGATGCCGTTCTCGCTGGCGAAGCGCATGTACCGCTTCATCCGCTCGGTGCGCGCGCCGTGGACGTACGCGGCCGGGTTCCCGCCGTCGTTCGCGACCTCGTCGTCCGTCTTGTACTCCCAGTTCGCCTGCCCCGCGATCATCGTCCACCAGATGCCGACGTACTTGCGGGGCTCGATCCAGTCGGTGTCGGGGCCGTTCCCCGCGGTCGGCAGCGCCGACTCGTCGAGCGAGTCCGCGAGCAGCGGGACGAGCTGCGACTCGATCAGCTCGCCCGGCCGGTCGACGACTTGGATCGTCCGCCACGGCGTCGCCGCCGGCAGATCGAGCGAGGCCCGCGACCCGTCGGGCAGCGGGGTGAGCTCGGTCGCGAACGCCGTCCCGCCGCCGTCGCTCCGGGGCGCGAGCGTCGCGGCCGCGTAGTCGTCGAGGTTCGCCTCGTGGACGCTGAGGTACGCGTCGCCCGCGTCCACCGTGAGCGGGGTGTGCGCGCCCTCTCGCATCGGCGTGCCGTTCGGTCGCCGGTTCTCGACCCCGCCCGGGATCTCAGACAGCGGCGTCTCGGCGTACTCCTGCTCGAACCGGGGGTTCGTCACCGCGTTCGCGATCCACCAGGCGTCGTAGTCGTCCGCGAAGTCGACTCCGGTGTTCTCCGCGTCGATCACCGCCTTCTCCGAGTTGCTCGCGAACTCCTCGCGCAGCACCGTCCGGAACCCGATCCCGTCGTCGAACACGCGGACTTGGAGGGTGGCGGTGCGGCCGTCCTCGGCGGGGGAGCCGTCGGCGGCCGCGTCCGCGAGCCCGACGCTGAGGGCGTTGTACTCGGCCTCGACCTCGTCGTAGGCGCCCCACACCGGCTCCCACTCCTCGGTCGAGACCGCCCGGATCGTCCCGGTGACCGCGACCGGCCCGTCCGCCCCCCCGGCGCTCGCGCCGAACGCCGACTGGTTCCGGAAGTCGAACCCGAGCCGCGACGGGCCGACGTAGGTCGTTCCGTTCCGCGCGACCTCGTAGGTCGGGACGCCGTCCGAGACGTCGACCGTCACCGCGATCGACCCGTCCGGCGATTCGATCGTCTGAACCGGGTCGTCGGCGTCGTTGGCCACCGGCGCGGCGTCGTCGGCCGACACGTCCCGCGAGTAGGCGGCCGCCGCCACAAGCGCCCCCACGCTCCCGAGGAAGCCGCGGCGCGTCGTCCCGCTCGACGTTTGCTGTGATCGTTTCTCACGCATTCCGTCAACACCGTGTATACGATGAATAATAATGCTATTGTAACCAATCGAAGTGATTGGATTTCGAAACGACCGAGCCGACGCCCCCGTCGATCGCCGTGCCGTCCGCGGATCGGTCGCTACAGCGCGTTCTCCAGCGCCGACGCGACGCGCCGCGCCTTCTCGGCCAGCGGCTCCGGCGTGCGCCCCGCGGCGACCGACTCGTCGAGTTCGTCGTCGTCGACGCGCTCGACCGTCCCGTCCGGCCGCTTCACCACGTCGACGTGGAGGTCGACGTAGCGGGCCGCGTCGGGGAACACCTCGACGGGCGTACAGACGTTGACGTACGTCCCGCGGACGCTCCCGTCGCGGCCGCGATACGTCGTCGGGTACCACCAGCGCCCCTCCTTCAGGCTCGTCTCGGCGACGTCGCCGGCCACGCGGTCGACCCCGAGCCCGTCGTAGGTGCCGCCGCCGCTCATCTCCCGCTCGACGGTGACGGTCCCGTCGGGGTCGACCCCCGTGACGGTCGCCTCGCCGAGGGTGATCAGCCGCCCGTCGGGCTTGCCGTGGTCGATCCGGAGCGCGTCGCCCTCCCGGGGCCCGAACGCGTCGCTCACGACCGCGAACGGGAACTCGGCGTCGGCGTCGGGGTCACAGAGCGCCTCCGCGAGGTCGACGCCGGCCGAGGCGTCCGCCGAGCCCGCCTTCACGCGGTGATGGCCCGGCATCGTCGCGGTCGCGCCCCGGCGCGCGTCGTCCAGCCCGAACCGGCTCTCGCGGCCGAACCAGACCCAGACGCCGGCGTCCGGCGCGGCGACCGGCGCGTCGCGGAGCCGACCCCGGTCGTCGAGGACACCGAGCCCCGACGTCGTCCCTTCCGTCGGCGCGACTGCGTCACGCAGTTCCTCGGCGGCGTCGACCGCCGCGTCGAGGCCCGCGCTCAGCGCCTCGGTGTCGGCGTCGACCGCGGGGGGTCGCCACACCGCGCGCCACCCGTCCGGCGGGTCGAGGTCGAGCAGGTCGAGCATCCCCGACAGCTCGCGGGCGGCCTCGTCGTCCCGGACGTCGACCCGCGTCCCGGAGCCCGGTTCGAGCGCGACGAGGTCGCCGCCGACCCGCAGCTCTCCGGCGAGCTCCGGGCGCCGGTCGGTCCACGGCGCCGCGGACTCGCGCACCTGGACGCGGACCGCGTCCCCCGTCTCCACCCGGGCGTCGACCGCGCCGTACGGGAGGTACCCCTCGGCGGCGGTAGCGGGCGCGCTGGCGGCCTCCCCGCCCTCGCCGCCGACCCGGAGGTCGACGACGGCGCCGCCGCCGAGCGTTTCCGTCACCTCGCCGTCGAGGACCGCGCCGGGCGGCGTCGGGTCCGCCCACGCGAGCGCGTCGCGGCCGGCGTCGACCAAGAGGTCGCGGACCGCATCGAGCGCGTCCGGGTCGCCGTGCGCGCCGACGCCCTGCCGGTCGTCGCTCGTCTCGACCCGGACGTCCGGCGGGTCGGTCCCGAACGGGGCGTCGAACCGCCGGCGGATCGGCGGCGAGGCGTCGACCACCTCGTGACCGGCGTCGAGCAGGCGCGCGGTGAGCGCCGTCGCGTAGATGCCGCGCACGCGGGCCCGTGCCATCGTCACAGCTCTCCGCGCTCGCGCGCGAACCGCACCCGGTCGTTCACCGTGTCGCCGAGCGAGAGCTCGACGACGACCGGCTCGCCGCCGTCGTCCTCCCGGAGGATCCGCCCGCCCTCGACCGGGACGCCCCAGCCGTCGAGCGAGAGGTAGCCGCGGAGGTCGCTCCCGTGAGTGAACAGGTCGACCTCGGCGGTCGGGTGCTCCTGGATCGCGTCCACGCTGTGGGCCATCTCCATGTCCGAGTGGTAGGGGCCCTCCGCGCCGAAGAACGACCGGAGGCGGTCGGCGTCCCGCGCGACGAGTTCGGCGACGCGGTCCGAGGCGTCCGCGACAGCGTCCGCGTCCAGCCCGGCCTCCCGGAGGGCGCGCTGGACCCGAGGATCGAAGTGCATACCCCGCATTCGGGCGCCGCCGTTTCAATCCTGTCGGCCGCGTCGCCCCGCGCCCCCGGTTCCGATCCACCGCCGCCGCCGCGCGGTCCGGGCCGGCGCCGCCTTCGGCTCCCCGCGAGTCTTCCGCCGACACCGACGGTTAAGTCACCGCGGGGGTAATCCGCTCGCATGCCATCCGAGCAGGACCCGATCGCGTCCCGGGCCGACGACGACCGCGACCTCTACGACGTCGCGACGTGGGAGGAGCGGACCTCCCTCGACGGGCTGTCGGTCGCCCTGTACTGGCTGCTGACGCGGTCGGCGAAGGCGGGGGTCGTCTTCGTCGCCTTCGTCGGTCTGTTGGCGATCCTCGGCTCGTTCGGGCTGGGGCTCATCTTCGATCCGGCCATCGCCATCCTCCTCGGGCTCTCCGCCGTTCCCGCCCTCGGCCTGGCCGCGTACGTGTACCGGTCCGACGTGACGACCGCCGAGCCGCTGTCGCTGCTCGTCGCGACGTTCCTGCTCTCCATCCTCACTGCCACCTTCGCGGCGATACTGAACAGCGTGCTCCAGCCGTACTTCCGGCCGTTCGGCTTCCTCGGACTCGTCGTGTTCTTCTTCGTCGTCGTCGGCCCGATAGAGGAGACGGTCAAGCTGCTCGCGGTGCGGCTGTACGCGTACACCGACGACCGCTTCGACGCCGTCATCGACGGGGCCGTCTACGGCGCCCTCGCGGGCCTCGGCTTCGTCGTCATCGAGAACTTCGTCTACATCGCCCAGAACGTCGACATGGGGGAGCTGTCGGTGGGCATCGCGACGCTCGGCGCGGGCGATGGCATCGCCGCCCTCCGGGCGCTCGCGGGCCCGGGTCACGTCGTCTACTCGGCGTTCGCCGGCTACTACCTCGGGCTCGCGAAGTTCAACCCGGAGAACCGCGGCCCCATCATCGTCAAGGGGCTCGTCCTCGCGGCGGCGATCCACGCGCTGTACAACACGCTCGTCGGTCCGGTCACCGGCGTCGCCTCCGGCCTGCTCGGCCTCCCGCAGGTCGTCGCGCTGTTCGGCTTCGTCCTCGTGTTCCAGGGCACGTTCGGGTACGTCCTCCTCCGGAAGATCTGGCGGTACCGCGACGCGTACCTCGACACGCGCGACGCGGTGGGCGAGGACGTGGCGCCGGAGCTCGACGAGTTCGAGCAGTAGTCAGCGGACCGGGATCCCTCGCCGCCGTCAGGGCCGCGCCTCGACCCGCGAGCGGTCGCCGGTGCCGTCCGTCAGCGCGCTCGCGAGCGCTCCCTTCACCACGACGTCGTCGCCGAGGTCCGTGAGCCGCACCTCCGGGACGTTGATGAACACCATCTCCGGGAGCTTCTCGCGGATGGGGTCGAGGACGCGGTCGGGGTTGTTGAGCGCGACCGCGCCGCCGACGCTCACGACGAGCGGGGCGTACGCGTGGATGACGTTGGCGATCCCCATGGCGTTCCAGTGGGCGACCTGGTCGATCACGTGGTCGGCGAAGGTGTCCTCGCCCGCGGCCTCGAACACGTCGACCGCGGAGAAGTCGGGGTCCTCGATGGGGAGGCTCGTCTCGATCGGGTCCTCCTCGTGCAGCTCGCGGGCGTAGTTCGGGATGTTGTTCCCCGAGCAGTACCCCTCCCAGTGGCCGTCGAGCCCGCAGCCGCAGGTCATGAACCCGTGCGGGTCGACGGTCATGTGGCCGACCTCGCCGGCGTTGCCGTCCCATCCGGAGAGCACGTTGCCGTCGACGGCCACCCCGGCGCCGATCCCCGAAGAGATGGTGAGGTACACCATGTCGTCGGGGTTGCGCTCGGAGTGGAACCGCTCGCCGATGACGCCCGCGATGGTGTCGTTGTGGAGGTACACCTCGTCGGTGTCGAGCAGCCGCCCGACCGGGCCGACGAGCGGGATGCGCTCGACGGTGTCCGGGAGGTTCGCGGGGCCCTGGACGACCCCCTCCGCCAGGTCGAGCGGGCCGATCGATCCGATCCCGGCCGCGACCGCCTCGTTCGGCGCGATCCCCGCGTCGGTACAGGCTCCCCGGACCACCTCCAAGACGGCCTCGGTGACGGCGATGCCGTTCGGTCCTCGCGGGGTGCCTCGCGACGCGGCGCCGAGGACGGCCGCGGTCTCGTCGCCGACGACCGCTCGGACGTTCGTCGCCCCGAGATCGACGCCCACGTAGTACATCGGGTGTAAGCGCGACCCCGTCTCACTTAAGCGGGACGCTTCGGGCGGTCGAGCGGGGGTAAAGAAGCGCGGCGGCGCGAAACCGCGTTACGAGGCGGTCTCGCGGACGAACGTCACCGGACACGGCGCAGAGAGCATGACCTCCTGGGCCGCGCTGCCGAAGACGGCCTTCCCGGTCGGCGAGCGCTGCCGCCCGCCGACGACGACGCGGTCGGCCTCGACCCCCTCTGCGGTCTCGACGACCTCGGTCGCGAGGTCGCCGACCGCGCCGCGGATCGAGTGTCGCACGCCGGCCGCCGAGAGGAGGTTCGAGAGCTCCCGGGTGGTCCTGTGTCGCCCCGCGACCGCGTCGGGCGTCGCGTTCTCCGCGTCCGCGTCGAAGCCGAGCCGCGCGCGCGTCTCGTCGAACTCCTCCTCGTCGAACACGTGGGTCAACACGACCTCGGCGTCCGCCGGTCCCGCGAGCGCGATGAGCTCGTTCGCGAGCCGCTCGGTCCGTTTCTCGTCTGCGCTCCCGACCGCCAGCACGACCGTCTCGATGCTCATACAGGCCTTTCGTCCCCGACCGAGTTAAGATTGGCGGAGTTTTAACTCGAATCTGAATAAATATTTGTCCGATCGATCCTGACACTCCCGCCGGCGCGCGGCGTCGCGACTAACAGCCGATCGAACGCGAAGCCGACGGCTCCTGGAACGGGGCGTCGACGAGAAACGGCGGCGGGGTCCGGTCAGTAATCGGGGGCGTCGTCCTCGACTTCGCGCTTCAGCGAGTCGCGGCGGGACTTCGCGTCGCGGCCGGTCGCCTCCAGGAGGAACTCGTTTTTCGCGTCCACGGCGTCGGCGGCGGCGTCGGCGTTGCCCTCGGCGATGACGTCCTCGGCGGGCCGCTCCTCGAAGTGGACCGCCAGCTTGTCCTTCTTACTCCCGTACTCGGCGGCGCCCGCGACGATCCGGTCGAACACCGGGTTGTCGGGGTCCGAGACGACGTACAGTTCGTGGCCCTCCCACTCCTCGGTGCCCGTGACCTCGCCGAAGTACTCCTCGATGGAGCCCTTCAGGTCCGGCATGCGGTCGTCCAGATGCTCGCCGCGTCGCATCTTGTACTCCTTCATGCCGCGACCGTTCGACAGGCCGGCGTAAACCAGTTTCGTCACGGCCGCTCGGCGGGTTCGGCCGGCAACGCGACGCCTTTTACCGCCCGACTACCGCGGCCGCTCGTCGACGTACCCGCGCTTGCACTCCGGGCAGATGTCGCCCGCGCGCATCGAACTCCCGCCGGCGGCCCGGACCATCCCGCACTCGGGGCAGTAGTACTCCGTCGGCTCGTCGTCCCCCATCGTCTCCAGGTCGGGGCTCTCGCCGCGGGTGATGCCGGTCTCTCCCGGGTCGCCGGCGTCGAACGAGACCGCCTCGCCGTCGTCCGGCGCCTCGACGTACTCCGTCTGTTCCCCGTCTTCCGGCCGATCCGCGGCCTCCGGGGTGAGCCCGTCGCCGAACTCCACCTCGGCGTCGCCGCCCTCGCCGACCTCCGCGCTGAACCCCTCGTCCTCGCCGCCGTGGTCGGGCCAGGCGGTCGACCCGCCCGCCTCGGCGTCCGCCTCGTCGACGGACGGCCACGCGCCCCGCTCCCTGTCGTCGTCGGCGTCCGCCGCCCCCTCGTCGAGGATCACGCCGTCGTCGGTCTCGGCGTCCGCCTCGTCGGTCGGCCGGTCCTCCGGCTCGGCGTCGGCCGCGGGCGACGACGCGGCCGCCGACTCCCCGCCGGCGTCCAACAGCTCCGCGTCCTCGTCCGCCGGGTCCGACTCCGCCGCGGCGTCCGACGCGCCCGCTGCGCTCGGGTCGGCCGGGCCGTCGTCGCCCCGCGGCGGCTCGGCCCCGTCGTCGCCCGCCGCGCCGTCGTCGAGGATCACGGCGTCGTCGCTCCCGGCGCCGGGCTCCTCGTCGAGCGTCAGTCCCTCGGCGCCGGCCGCGGCGCCGTCCCCGTCGACGGTCCCCGGCGCCGCCCCGTCGCCGGCGTCCGGCGCGCGACCGCCCCCCGGCGTCGCGGTCGCGCCCGCGTCGCTCCCGGCGTCCGCGTCCGCGGCGGCTTCGTCCGCCAGTTGCTCCATCGTCGTCACCTCGGTGTTTTCGCTGACGATCTGCGTCTCGCCGCAGCGAGCGCAGGTCTTCACCTCCTTGACGGTCGTGACGACCTCGTCGCCCTCCTCCTCGCGCTCGCGCCGGAGTTCGGGTTCGCCGAAGTCGTGTCCGAGCAGACACCTGAGTCCCATTGTGCCACCCTGCGGTGCCGAGGGTAAAAAACGCCCCGTCGGCGTCCGACGCTCGGCACACGACCGGTATCGCCGCCCGACGCCGGCGTCCCGTCCGGGTCCGGCCTCGCGCCCCGCGGACACAGACTCTTTGTGGATCGCTCGCGTACCCTCGCTCGACATGCCTACTGTATCCTACAAGGGCGAGGAAATCGAGTGCGAGGAGGGCGCCAACCTACGCGACGTGCTCAAAGAGGCCGGTCTCTCCGTCTACAACGGCAAGATGGAACAGCTCAACTGCCGCGGCGCCGGGTCGTGCGGCTCCTGTGCGGTCCAGGTTGAGGGAGAGGTCAGCGAGCCGAGCAAGAAGGAGCGCGCCCGCCTCTGGCTCCCGCCGCACCACCCGAACCACGACGTCCGCCTCGCCTGTCAGACGAAAGTCGAGGGCGACGTGACCGTCACGAAGGGCCGCGGGCTCTTCGGACAGCACATCTGAGCGCGGACGCGCCGCTCTCGCGGACTCTCTTCGAGGCTCGACGGCGCGCGACGAGCGGAGCGCTGGTCGAGGCTGAAATACGGCCGCGGCGGACGTGAGCCCGCGACGCGGACGAAAACGTTTGGTACCGTGTGTCAGAGTCGCGTTCGGCGCCAGCCGGACCGACCCACCTTTCGGATCGGCTTACTGCCGAACGACGTTGGTCGCGCGGGGGCCCTTCTCGGAGGACTCGATGTCGAACTCGAGCTCCTGGCCCTCTTCGAGGTCCGGGCCGCCGACGTCTTCCATGTGGAAGAACACGTCGTCGTCCGCGTCGTCAGTCTCAATAAATCCGTAGCCGCCAGTGTCGTTGAAGAAATCAACCTTTCCGGTCGCCATTGCGAATGTAGAGAGGCCCCGACCCGGCATAAGAATTGCGAGTGTACAGTTACCACGACGCTCGCTGAACGTTCGTTTTCGAAAAGTCCCACTTTCCGGGGCGTATCTTGACCGCACGACGAATTCTCGCTCCGACGTCGGCCGATCCGTCGGGTTCTCCGACGGTCCCTCCGACGCGGACGTTTATGCGTCCGGCCGCGAAAACGGCGCGTGTGTCTCACGCGCACCGAGCGGACGGCCCCGGCCTGCTCCTCCGCGAGAACGGCCCCGCACTGCTGGTCCCGGCGGCGTGGGGGGTCGCCGCGGGAGCGGTCGTCGGCCTCGTCTCCGCGCACGCGCTGTTCGTCGCGCACGTCGTCATGAGCGTCCTGCTCGTCGCCTTCGTCGCCGCCTCGTGGCGCGACATGGCGACGGGGGTCCTCCGCGCGTGGAAGCTGGTGATCCTCGCCGGCACGCCGGTCACGGTCGCCGGCGTCGCCGGGTTCCTCGCGCGCGACGGCGCCGCGCCGGTGCTCGCGGCCGCGGTGCCGGCCGACGCGCTCCTCGCCGTCGCCTTCTACGGCTGGATGCTGCTGCCGGCGCCCGCGTTCGGCTACACGGCCCTGCGCGACCCCGACGGCCGGCGGTCGGCGGTCCACGGCGTCGCCGCCGCCTGTTCGGTCGCGGGCGCCGCCGTCGCCGCGCTCGCGGGCTCCCAGACCGGCGTCGTCGCCGGAATCGCGCTCGTCGGCCTCGGGCAGACCGCCGGCATCCTGACGGCGACGGCGCTGTACTGACCGGCCGCCGCGCCGCCCGCACTCGTCCCTGCTCAGCCGCTTGGCCCGTCGAGCGCCCGGCGGAGCGCCCCGCGGTGGAACTCGACGGCCGCGTCGCGGTCGACCGGCGGGTACCGCGGGTTCGTCACCGCGCCCCCGCCGTCGACGACCGCGCTCGCGACGGCGGCCGCGCGGTGCGCGCGCCCGACCGCCGGCAGCGGGGCGACCGACTCGTACCCCTCGCGGAAGGCCCGGCGGAGCGGTCCGGTCTCGCCCGCCGGCACGTACCAGTCGACGACGAGGTGTTCCGCCTTGGCGACCGACACCCCGGGCGGGGCCGCGAGCGGCGCCTCCCAGTCGAGGACGGCCGTCACCGCGCCGTCCGCGACGAGGGCGTTCCCGGGGCGGAAGTCCCACGGGAAGAGGCGCGGGTCGCCGTCGGCCCCGATCGGCCCCCGGAGCGCGTCGCGGACCCGCTCCCGGAGGTCGTCGAAGTCGGCCGGCAGCCGCGCCGCGTGCCGCTCGCCGAACCGCCGCACCCACTCCGCGGCGTCGGCGGGGTCGCTGACGGACAGCGACGAGCCGTGCTCGGGGGCCGACTCCGCTCCCGTCGCTTCGTCGGCCGGGGACTCGTCGGCCGTCAGCCCCCCGCACCCGGAGAACCGGAACGCCTCGTGGAGCGTCGCGAGGAACCGACCGAAGGAGCGCGCGACCCCGCGCCGGTCGGTCGGGTCGAGGTCGACGAACGCCCCGTGGAGGTCGCGCCCCTCGATCAGCGGCGTGACCAGCCACCCGGTGCCGTCGACGACGCCGTCGCCGAGCGGTCGGGGGACGGGCACGTCGGTCCGCGCGTCGATCGCCGCCAGCAGCGCCGCCTCGGTCCTCGTCGCCCCCGGCGCCTCCGAGCACTGGACGACGACCGGCTGCTCGGCCGCGAACCGCACCACCTCCGTCCGCTTGCGGTTCCCCCGCTCCAACGACTCGACGCTCACGGGCGTCGCCCTCGGGCGCGTGGCCGCGAGGGCCCGCTCGCGGACGGCGTCGCTCACCCGTTCTCCTCCGTCCGGGTCGCCGCCTCGCCTCCCGCCCCGCCGTCCGCCGTCAGCAGCGCGGCCACCTCGTCCAGCGAGTCGACGACGTAGTCCGGGCGGTACGGGGCCGCCGCGTCGTCGGGGTCCCGCCGGAGCCACGCGGACCGGAGGCCGGCGTTGTGCGCGCCGGCGACGTCGTACGCCAGCGAGTTCCCGACGTACAGCATCTCTCGCCGCTCGACCGACAGCGTCGCCGCCAGCCGCTCGAACGGTTCCGCGTGGGGCTTCCGGCGCGGGAGGTCCCCGGCGTACACGATCGCGTCGACGCGGTCGGCCAACCCGAGCGCCTCCACCTTCGCCCGCTGGCGCGCCTCGGGACCGTTCGTGAGCACGCCCACGGGCCCCGCGTCCGCCGCGGCCGCCAGCGCGTCGGCGGCGCCCGGCAGGTACGCCACCCGCGACTCGTCCGCGACCGCCTCGAACGCCGCGGCGAGCGCGACGGGGTCCACGTCCCGGCCGTGCTGGGCCGCTAGCCGCGCGAACCCCGCGCCGAGGTACCCGACCCGGTCGTCGGGGTCCGGCGGCCCGTCGAGGAGGGGCCACAGCTCTGACGGCTCCCCGAACGGCTCGACGCCCGCCCGCTCGAACGCCCGTCGGTAGAGGGCGTCCACGTCGTGGTTGTGGCGGCACAGCGTGTCGTCGAGGTCGAACGCGACCGCCGCGAACCGGCTCATGGGAGGAGGTGGCGCCGCGCGGCGAAGTCGGTTTCGGCGACGGGCCCGTACCCCCGACGATGGTCGACCCCGAGGACACCTACGACTGCGAGACGTGCGGCGCGCGCGTCGCCGTCGCGGACGCCCGCCGCTCCGAACCGTTCGGCGACCTCGACCCCGAGACGTGGCAGACGCTGAACTGCCCGCACTGCGGGGACCGGCTCGCGACCGTCCTCGTCGGCGACGAGTGAGCCTCGGCCGAAGCCCCCCGGGTCGATACTCGTCACGTCTCATGGTGACACCCCACAATACCTACGTCTCCGGTTCGTAGCCGCCCCATGCTCGACGTCGGGACGGTCTACCTCGTCGCCGCCGGCGCGCTGCTGCTCGCCGCGCTCGCGGTCGGCCTCCGCGCTCTCGTCGGCGTCTTCCGCGAAGGCCGCGAGCGCAGCCGGAAGCGCCGGGAGGGCGAGCTCGAACGCTACACGATGGACCCGGTGTACGACCGCGAGCCGCCCGATTCGGACGGCGTCGCGGAGACGCCCTCGACCTGCCCCCAGTGCGGCGCGGACAACGACGCCGAGTTCACGTTCTGTCGCGAGTGCGCGGCGCCGCTCGGGCCTGACCCGTGACGTTGACGATTCCCGACTGACTGTTCTCAAAGTTATCAACTCTCGGAATCAGGGGCGAACTGTTTATTACCTGATCGGCGTTCGTTCCGAGGAACGGACCACGGCCGGCCGACTGCGGCGCACGCGCCGAATCACACTCCATGATACCTTCACAGCGGGCACGGACCGTGCTCGCGGTCTCGCTCGTTGCGGTCGTACTGGTGTCAGTAACAGTGTTCGCGGGCGTGGCCGTCGGTAGTATATATACGCTTGAAGTTGCTGAGGATTCGATACAGCCCGGAGAGGACCTAGCATTCGATGTTTATGACGACAACAATACTTCTGATGACGGAAATAAAATATTCGTCGTAATCGACGAAGACGATGATGAAGAGTTCGACCTTGGTGAGAGGAATATTTCTATTCCGAGTCTCGACGATCGTAGTCAAACTGGGACGTTTCCTGGTGCTGAAACCTCCGGACTAAACGGGACTTACACGCTTTTTTCAGTTGAAACTGACTCGCTCTCACCCGGGCAGAACTTATCCTCCGATACGTACGCAAACGAGGATCAAGTCATGATCGATGGGGTCACACCGTACGTCTCCGACGTAACCCTCACGAACCCCACCGGACAGGACCTCAACGTCTCCTTCACCACGAACGAGCGGTTGAACGCGACGACCGTCGAACTCACCGGTGCCGAAACCGCGACGTTCGGACTCGGCGACTTCACCGAGACCAACGCCAGCGGCACGTACACGTACGATCTGACGTACGACGGGAGCTCGGACGGCGAGTACACCGTCAATGTCACGTCCGCGGTCGACGCCGTCGGCAACGACGCCGGGACCAACCAGACGAGCGCCGAACTCGACGACTCCGCCTCGGTCGACACGGTCCCGCCGGGAATCACCGGCGTCGAGGCCGAAGTCGGGAGCGACACCGTGACCGTGTCGTTCAACGAGAGCGTCGAGAGCGCGAATGGTGGCGGACTCTCGGCCGCGAACGTCACTTACGGCGACGCCGCGGGCGGCGGGGCGACCGGCGTGGCGTCGGTCAGCCACGCCGCAGGCGACGCCACGGCCACGCTGACGCTCGACGCGCCCGTGAACCGCACCGACCTCGGCAACGACACGATTGCGGCGGCCGCCGCCGCGATCACGGACGGCGCTGGCAACGACGCGCCGACGACCGGTGTCGTCCTCGCGGACACGGTCGTCCCGAGCGCGCCGATCGACGCGACGGCCGGCGTGGTCAACGCGAGCAACGCGGGGAGCTACGACCTCACCGTCGACCTCCCGGACGACCACGAGGCCGGGACGGTCGCGGTGTCGCTGTCGAACGGCGGGATAGTCACCGCGAGCAAGGCCGTCGCCAGCGAGGACGACGGCGACGCGGACCCCGACACTATCGCGTTCACCGGACTGGACGTCTCGTCGCTCGCCGACGGCGCGGTGACCGTGGACGCGACCCTGACCGACGACGGCGGCAACGACGCGACGGGAGGCGGTCTGGCGTCGCCGACGAAGGACACCGACCTCCCGGGCGTCACGGACGCGACGATCACGAACGCGACGATCGGCACCGAGGACGCCGGCGTCGCACAGACGGTGACCGTCGAGTTCGACGAGGACGTCGACCAGGGCGTCGCGCCGAACGTCACGGTCCTCGGGTCGAACCTGAACCGGACCTACGACGTGACCGGGAGCTTCGACGATGCCCGGACCTGGACGGGCACCGTCGAGATCGTCGACGACAACGAGGCGGCCACCGCCACGATCCGGGTGGCGAACGCGACCGACCCCGCGGGGAACGTCCAGTCGCCGGACGAGTCGAACTCCTTCGAGGTGGACACCCGCGGGCCGATCGCGCCCGTCGACACCGTCGCCGGGAACGTCACGGCGAGCAACGCCACGACCTACGCGGCGACCGTCGACCTCGTGAGCGGCTCGAACGCCGACGAGGTCGAGGTCCGCGTCTCAGACGGGACGACGAACGTGACGAAGACCGCCTCGACGGGCGGCAGCGACCTGGTCACGGTCTCGGGGATCGACGCCTCGTCGCTCGCGGACGGGCCACTCACGGTGACCTCGCGCGCGCTCGACGGCGGCTTCGAGAACGCCGAGGGGTTCGTCCAGCCCGTGACCGTGACGAAGGACACGGTCCGGCCGGGCGTGGCGTCGGTGTCGGTCGGCGACGGCACGGTGGACGACGGCGACGCCGACACCCCCCAGTCGGTCACCATCACGTTCGACGAGGACGTCGACACGAGCGTCGCGCCGGGGGTGACCCTGACCGGACTCGCGCAGGACGACACCGCGGTCTCGGGAAGCTTCGCCGATGCGCAAACCTGGACGGGCACCGTCGCGGTGACCGACAACGACGAGGAAGCGACCGCGACCGTCGAGGTCTCCGGCGTCGAGGACCCCGTCGGGAACCCCCAGACGCCGGATCCGGATACCTCCGGGTCGGTCGGTGTCGACACCCGGACGCCGAATGTCACCGGCTTCACGGCCACACACGACGGCACCGGCACCGTCGAGGTGTCCTTCGAGTCCGACGAGTCGCTGGCGTCGACGTCGGTGTCGCTCGACACGCCGACCGGGTCGACGACGCTTACCCCGACGACGGCTGACGGGAGCGCGCCCTACGCGTACACGGCGACGTACGACGGCGCGGACGGCGACTACACCGCGACGCTCGATGCGGCCGCGGACGCCGCCGGAAACGACGGCGCCGCCGGGGACAGCGACACCGCGACCGTGGACACGACCCCGCCGACGTTCTCGGCGGCGTCGCCGGCGGGCGCGACCGTCACGACCGACCGGCCGGAGATCTCCATCGAGGTGACCGACGCCACCCGTGGGGTGAACGCTTCCAGCGTCGCGGTGACGGTCGCGGACGCCGACGGCGGCGACGGCGCCGAGTTCGACGCCGCAACGAACGCGACGACCGGGATCTCCGTCGACGGCGCGACCCTCACGGTGAACACGACCGAGGCGGGCGTCTCGCTCGCCGACGGCGCCGTCGACGTGACCGTCTCGGCGGCCGACGACGCCGGCAACGGCAACCAGACCGCGTTCTCCTTCACCGTCGACACGACGCCGCCGCAGTTCTCGAACGCCGCGCCCGCCGACGAGACGGTGACCGACGACCGGTCGGTCGTCTCCGTAGACGTCGCCGACGCGACCGCGGGCGTCGACGCGTCGACGATCGAAGTCACGCTGTCGAACGACACCGACACGATCCTCGCCGGGGCCGGCACGAACACCGACGGCGTCGCCTTCGACGGGGCAACGCTGACCGTCGACCCCGCCGGATCGGGCGTGCCGACGCTCCCGAACGGCAGCATCGACGTGACCGTCGACGCCGCCGACGCCGCCGGCAACGCCGACCAGACCGCCTTCTCGTTCGCGCTCGACACCCCGCCGGTCGTCTCGGGCTTCTCCGCGAGCGACACCGGCAGCCCCGAGCGTGACGTCAGCGTCTCGTTCTCCTCCTCCGACGAGCTCGACGCCGTGTCCGTCTCCGTCTCCGGCGCCGAGACGGCGACCCTCTCGCTCGCGGACTTCTCCGTCACGCCGGACGGCGACGGCTTCGACTACGACGCGACCTACGAGGGACGCACCGACGGGACGTATGACTTCACGCTCGACACCGCCGACGACGGCGTGACCGACGGCGCCGCCGGGCAGACCGCGTCCGTCCTCGTCGACGAGGCGGTCCCGGACGTGACCGTCGACGCGCCGAACGGCGGCGGCCTCTACCGCGGCGGCGAGACGGTGACGGTCGAGTGGGCCGCGACGGACAACGTCACTGTCACGGACGACGTGGTCGTGGAGTACTCGTCCGACGGCGGGGGGTCGTGGCAGCCGGTGGCGTCCGGCCGCGCGAACGACGGCGCCTACGACTGGACGGTTCCCGACGACGACACGACCGACGCGCTCGTTCGAGTGAGTGCGAGCGACAACAGCAGCAACACCGGGTCGGACGTGAGTGACGGGGCCTTCGACGTGGACTCGACTCCGCCGACCGTCGAGTCGTTCTCGGTATCGAACCCGAGCGGGCAGGCCGTCACGGTGGCCGTCGAGACCGACGAGGCGCTCGGCGCGCTGTCGGTCGACGTCTCGGGTGCCTCCACGAGGGCCCTCTCGCTGTCGAACTTCACCGAGACCGGCACCGGCCCGTACACGTACGAGGCGACGTTCAACGACGGCACCGAGGGCACCTACGACGCGACCCTCAACACCGCCGCGGACGCCGCCGGTAACGACGGCGCCGGCGGCGAGTCGGACTCCGTCGAGGTCGACACCGTGACGCCGACGATCTCCGACTTCTCGGCGTCGAACCCGAGCGGCCAGACGGTGAACGTGAGCTTCGACGCCAGCGAGCGGCTGTCGGCGACCGCCGTCGAGCTGGAGACGCCCTCCACGACGGTGACCCTCTCTTCGCTCTCGGAGACCGGGTCAGGACCGTACACCTACACCGCGACGTACGACGAGGGCGCCGACGGCGTCTACAACGCGACGCTCGTCACCGCGGACGACGGGCTCGGAAACGACGGTGCGGACGGACAGACCGCGGCGGTCGAGGTCGACACGACCCCGCCGACGCTGTCGAACCTCTCGGTGACGAACCCCTCGGGCCGACAGGTCCGAGTCCACTTCGACGCCGACGAGCCGATCGACACGGTCGCCGTGGAGTTCTCCGGGCCGGAGACCGCGAGCGTCAGCACGGACAACCCGACCGTCGTCGACGGGTCGTACGTCGTCGGCTACACCGGCAACACCGACGGCGAGTACACCGCGACGGTGACCGGCGCCGTCGACGCCTTCGGCAACGACGCGCCAGACCGCTCGGGAACGGTGAACGTCACGACGGCGACCCCGATCATCTCCGGGTTTGCGGCCTCGAACCCGAGCGGCCAGAACGTCACCGTCGCGTTCGGCAGCGACGAACCGCTGGCGAACGTCACCGTCGACATCTCCGGCGCGGAGTCGGCGACGCTGACCGAGGCGGCGTTCGCCACCAACGGGAACACCTACACGGCGACCTACGAGGGCTCCTCGAACGGCACCTACACCGCCGTCCTCCGAACCGCGGCGGACGCCGACGGCGACGACGGCGCGAGCGGCCAGACCAACAGCGTCACCGTCGGTCCGACCGACGCGGCGCCCGCCGGCCCGGCCGTCTCCGACTTCTCGGCGACGAGCCCCGCGGACCGGCGGCTCCGCGTCTCCTTCCGGAGCGACACCCCGCTCGCCGACGTCGGCGTCGCCGTCTCCGGCCCGGACGCGACGACGCTCACCCGCGAGGCGTTTACCGAGGCGAACGGGACGTACACGGCGACGGTCGCCGTCGACGCGGCCGGCGACTACACCGCGACGCTGTTCGAGGCTGCGGCCGGCGCCGGGGCGAACGGCGCCGACGGCCAGTCCGCCTCGGTCGCGGTGGCCGCGAGCGCGCGGCCGGTAGCCGGGGGCGGAGGCGGCCCGAGCGGGACGGCCGGCGGCGCGGCGAGCGGGGGCGACCGCGGGGCCGGCGGCGACCGCGAGCCGACGGTCTCCGTCGCGCCGACCGGACCGACGGCGGCCGCGGTGACCGTCGAGGACGCCGGCGTCGGCGCTCCGGTCGGGATCGACCTCCGGAACGCCACGGACGGCCCCGTCGCCGTCGCTGACCTCTCGGTCTCGGTCGACCGGCCGACCGACTACTCGCTGTCCGTCTCGTCGTTGCCGACGGCCGCCCCCGACGCGCCCGCCTTCGACGGCCGCGCGGTCGGGTACCTCACCGTTGAACACTCGATGCCTGACGACGCGGTGACCGGCGCGACCGTCCGCGTCCGCGTCGACGCCGACCGCTTCGCCGACGCGGCCGTCGACCCGCAGACGGCGGCCGTCTACCGCTACCACGACGGCGCGTGGCGCCGGCTCGAAACCGCGGTCGCGGCCCGCGACGACGGCTCGTACCTCCTGCGGGCGGAGACCCCGGGCTTCTCGACGTTCGCCGTCGGCACGGCGAGCGCCGACGCCCTCCGGATCGCGGGCGCGACCGCCGGCGCGTCGACCGCTGCGGTCGGCGAACCGATAACCGTCTCCGCGACGCTCGTGAACGACGCCGGCTGGCGCGTCGACGGCGCGTTCTCCGTCGTCGCGGGCGACGAGGTCGTCGCCACCCGGAGCGTCTCGGTGCCCCCCGGGTCGACGGTGACGACCGGCGTCACGGTCGCCTTCGACGAGCCCGGCGACTACCGGCTCACCGTCGGGAACACCACTGCCGGCACGCTCGCGGTCTCCGCCGGCGACGCGGCCAGCGGCGAGGCGGGAGACGACGGTTCGGAGGACGACGGCGAGGGCGCCGCCGACGACGGGACGGATGCGGAGTCGACGGCCGACTCCGGCGACGCGTCCGCCTCGGAGGGTAGCACCGCCGACGGTTCCGCACCCGCGAACGCCACCGGCTCGTCGGACGAGAGCGTGCCGGGCTTCGGGCTGCCGGCGACCCTCGCCGCGCTCGCCGGGGCCGCCGCGCTCGCCCGCCGTCGGTCGGCGTGACCCCGGGCTTACCGGTCTTCACCTGCAGGGACGGAGTCGATCCGATTTTCAGTCACGACTGACGAATGTGAATTGCGCCGAAAAGCCATGCCGCCTCCCCGATTTGAACTCCGGAAGACGTGCTCGCCTCGCTGCGCGCGACTTCCGTGCTCAAATCGTCCCGGCGTCGTTTTCTCGACGGTTCGCTCCGCTCTCCGTCTCGAACTATGCCGCCTCCCCGATTTGAACGGGGGACAGCTCGATCTTCAGTCGAGTGCTCTCCCAGTCTGAGCTAAGGCGGCTCGCACTCGGACTAACGCCGATTCCGAACAAAAGGATTTCGAAAGACCGCAGTCGACCGATCGCGCGCCGCAGGAGTGGGACCGCCCGGATTCTAACGGGGGTCACGAACACCCAAGGCCCGGAGTATACCACTAACTTACGGTCCCGCGTCCATACGCCCCCCGATGACCTGCCAAGGGGTTTCGCTGCGCGCCGTCACTCCTCGTTCGCGAGCGTCCGCTTCCGAGGGACGAACGTGTACGTCACCCCGTCGTCGAGCACGACGTATATTCCGCGGTCGGGGTCGTGGACGACGCGCCGCCCGGAGTCGATGGCGACGTCGACGAGGTCGCCGAGGGTCCGGACCGACACCCGGTTGCTCCCGAGGCGGCCGACCGTTCCGGTCGAGACCCACTCGCCGTACCGGACGCGGCTCGCGGTGGCGGCCGCCTCGGGATCGCTTTCGCGCCGTCCGAGCACGGCGATGCCGAGCCCGCCGATCGCGAGGAGCGTCCCGCCGGCGAGCCGCGACCCGGAGACCTCTCTCGCGGCCGGAACGGTGCGCTCGACGGGCGTCGCCCGGGTCGTCGACGCCTCGCGCTGGTCGCCGAACCGGTACGTGGCGGCGTCTGTCACGAGCGGCGTCTCGACGGTGAGCCGGTCGGCGTACCGGCCGGAGTCGACCTCGGTTTCGGCCACGACGACCGTCTCGACGCGACCGGCCGTCCCGACCTCGCTCGCGACCGCAGCGAGCCGCGTGTTCCGGTACTCGGTCACGTTCAGCGCCCCCTCGGTGGTGTGCGTACCGTCGGTCACCTCGATGGTCTCGCCGGCGAGGAGCCGGCGCTCGGTCCAGAACACCTCGCCGTCCTCGACGGCCCGAGTGACGAGGTAGACGCGCTGGGTGACCGTCACGAGCCGGTCGTCGGGGACGGTGCTCGTGACCGAGAGGTCGACGACCGGCGTCGCGGCGGCGAGGTACACCGGCGGCTCCGCGAGTCGCTCGCCGGGGGCGAAAAGGGTCGTCTCTCCGGTCACGACAGCGCTCGTCGCCAGTTCGAGGTCGAACGTCTCGACCGCCTGCTGTTCGGTGACGGTCGTCGCCGTCGGTGACCCGGCGTAGGCGATCCCGACCGATCCGAGCAGGATCGCCCCGGCGACGAGGAGCGCGAGGCCGACGAGCGTGCCCCGCGTCGTGAGGAACCACCGTGCGCGCTCCGCCCACGGCCCCATCATCGGCCCCTCCGCGAACTGGTGAACTGGTGTGCGTACATGTACTGAACCCCGACTCGGACCGGTATAAACCGGGAATCACCTCGTCGTGACTCGTCGCGTAACCCGGAGGTAACCTCGAACTGCCACGCTCACGACGATTCGGATTCGAACACTTCCTCGTCGCCGCCGGCGACGTCTTCCACCTCGATGCGCTCGCTCTCGACCTCGCCGCTCGCGTCGAACAGGCGGACCGTGATGCGGTAGGGATCGCCGAACCGCTGCCCGCGTTTGCTGAACGATAGCTCCCCTTCCAAGGCGGACGACGACTTCGTCTCCGTCTCCTCCCGATCGAGATTGTCGAACTCGGCGGTCACCCGCTCGAACGTGTTCTCCGGGTCGTCAACCTCGTATTCGACGACGTACACCGCCGGCCCCCCGTTCCTCCGCCTGGACTCGTCTTCGATCTCGACTTCCTCGAACGACGGCCGCGCCGCCGGCGGCGCACAGCCCGCCGCGTCCACGCTCGCCCGCCGCGTCGCGACCGCGGAGAAGCCGTCTGCGGCGGTCGCCTCGACGGAGAACGTCACGGCGGCCGGCGCGTCGTCACAGGAAACCTCGACGGCGACGACGAGCGAGTCGCCGGACGCGAGCGTCCCCGCGTCGTTCGAGAGGGTCCCGACCGGCTCCGCCAGCGTCGCGGTCACCGCGACGGGCCGACCGACGCGGTTCGTGACCGTCACGAGCCGGCTCTCGACCCCGGCCGCGACGCTGGGAGCGACGTCGAGACCGAGCACGCCCGCGGCGTCGCTCGCGACGGGCAGCGCGGAGCCCCGACCGAGCGAGGCGGCCGTGTAGGCCCCGGACCCGCGCGCGGCGCCGAGGCCGACCAGTGCCGCGCCGGCAGCGAGGAACCCGCGACGCGTGCCCCGAGGCCCGGCGCTCGCCGCTCGCGGGCGTCGGCGTCGCGGCGGCCGGCGCGTCACCGCGACCACCGCCGGAGGACCGGCGCGCGCAGGGTCGCCAGCGGGCGGAGCGGCACCCGACCGTCGAAGCAGATGCGGTAAGCGACCGCGAACGGGAGGAGACCGGCGCCGGCCGAGGTGACGGCCGCGAGGAGGGGATGGAGCCGGTGGAGCGCGAGGAGCGTCCCTTCGGGCAGCGTCGCGGGGTACGGGTACACCCTGAGCGTGGCCGTGATCGCCCCCGGCTGCGGCGGGGTCCGCATCGCGAGCGGGAGCGCGTATGCGCGCTCGGACAGCACCGGGATCGTCGCGTCGACGAACGGGACCGGGACCGCTCGCCGGTCGTTCGCGGTTGTGTACGGCGCGAGCGCCGACGCGGTGACGGTCCCCTCGGGGAGCCCGTCGACGGCGGCGCCCTCGGTCTCGACGAGGAGCGTCGCCACGGGCGACCGAACGACCGACACGCCCACCTCCCGGACGACCTCGGCGTCGGCCGGGAGTGACGACCCGACCCCGGCCTCGGTGACGACGAACGAGGCGTCGTAGCCGGCCGGAGCGATCGCTACGAGGGCGACCGTGACGACGAACGTTGTCGCGACGACCGGCCAGACGACCTCTCCCGACCGGACTACTGACCGACCGACGCGGCGACGGGGACGGAGCGTCGCCGCGAGCGCGAGGAGCGCGAGCCCCCCGAGGAGGACGCCGAGGCTGCCGCTGACCGCGCCGGCGACGCGTCCGAAGCCGGGCACGACGACGGGGCGTCCGCCGACTTCGAGGAGGACGCCCCGGACGGCCGCGTCGCTCACGACGGGCGCGCCCGCCGCTTGGTCGGTCGCGGAGTTCGCGTCGCCGCGGGTGAGGTACCCGCCGGCCTCGCGGCCGACGACGCGGTGGGTCACGAGCTCGCCCGTGCGGGCGTCCTCGTAGGTGACGACGTCTCCCACGTCGACGTCGCCCGCGGGGACGAGGACGAACCCGTCGTCGACCCCGAGCGTCGGCTCCATGCTGTCGGAGTAGACGTACCCGAAGCCGAGCGGGGTCACCGCGGAGAGGGCGAGGGCGACCAGCGCGACGAGGGCGACGACGGTGAGTGCGGTCCGGAGCATGGTGTGAGTGTACTGAAACGGTGGGAAGCGGGCGGTGCTGGTGGCGCGGCTACGTCAGCGACGCTATTGCACCGCCGCGTTCGCGTTGTCGTCGATGTCGAACGAGAGCGTGCCCGAGAGGTCGCTCCCGCTGGTGAGGACGGCGGCGTTGCCGTGGCCGGTGTCGACGGTGATGACGACGTAGAACGTCTGGCCGGCGGTGGCGCTGAACGACTGCCCGACGGTCTCCTCCGAGAGAGTCGCGACGGCGTCGCCTTGGCCGTCGTAGACGACGAACTCCACGTTGTCGTCTTCGTTCGCGTCGTCGGTCGCGGCGGCGTACGTCGCGACGATGTCGTGGGCCTCGGCGTCGTTGTTGGTCACGCTGAACGCGTGTGCGTTCTTCGCGTCGGTGCCGTCACCGAGGACGAACTGCGCGTCGGTGTTCGCGCCGGTCGCGGTCCCCTGCTCGAAGTCGATGGCGAGCTGCTCGTCGTCGTAGTAGACGAGCGGGCCGGAGGTCCCGTCGGTGAGCGCGAGGAGGCCGTCCTGGTCGGCGACCACGTCGATGTTCGCGGAGCGGTCGACGTTCGCCGCGGTAAACGCACTGGTGCTGATGGACGCGCCCGCCGCGAGGAGCAGCAGGGCGACGATCACGGTGGTGAACAGTCGGGTCATTGCAACCGTACCGGCGACGAGGCGGGGTATATACGGGCCGTAACCACGGGATCGCCGGGCGGGTCACCTCGCGGTTACGACGGGGGCCGGTCAGGCCGGCGCCGGGAGCAACAGGTCCACGCGCGTCCCCTCGCCGCGGGCCGAGGTGAGCCAGATCGCCCCGTCGTGGTACTCGACGATGCGCTGACACAGCGCCAGCCCCACGCCGGTGCCGTCAACGTCCGTCCGCCCCAGCCGCTCGAACACGTCGAACGCTCGCTCGACGGCCGACTCGTCCATCCCCGCGCCGTCGTCCTCGACGTACACGTGGCGCCACTCGCGCGACGCGTCGAGGCTGTCGGCGACCGACTCGGGGAGCGTGGCCGGGTCGACGGCGCCTCTCGCCCCCACGTTGACGCTGGGGCCCGCCGAGTCGTTGTACTTCACGCCGTTGTCGATCAGGTTCTGGAACAGCTGGACGAGCAGGCGCGAGTCGCCCCGCACCGTCGGCAGCGACTCGGCGGTCACCGTCGCGTCCGCGTCTTCCAGGCGAACGGTGAGGTTGAGCCGGGCTTTGTCGACCACGTCCGCGAGCGGGGTCGGCTCCAGGGCGCCGCCGCGGCTGTCGACGCGGGAGTACTGGAGCAGCGCGTCGATCATCGACTGCATCCGCTCGGTCGCGTCGACGGCGCTCTCGACGAGGTCGAACGCGCGCTCGTCGAGCGTCGACCCGACCCCGTAGAGCTCTTCGAGCAGGGTGAGGTAGTTCCCGACCGTCCGGAGCGGCTGCTTCAGGTCGTGCGACGCCGCGTACGCGAACTGCTCTAAGTCCCGATTCGAGCGACGCAGCCGGCGTCGCGTCTCCCGGAGCTCGGCCTCGCGCTCGGCGCGCTCGGTCACGTCGCGGTACACCCAGAGGTTCGCCTCACCGTCCGGCAGCTCGTACGGTACGTAGTCGCGTTCGAGCTGCCGCCCGTCGGCCAGCGTCAGCGGTTCGTCGGTCACCGGCTCGCGCGTCTCGATACGCTCGTCCACTCGGTCGACGAACTCCTCCGGCGCCTCAAACACGTGTTTCAGGTCGTGTGCGGCCGCGCCGCAGTCCGCACCCACGAGCGACTCCGCGTCGACCGGCACGTCGAGCAGGTCGCACAGCCGCTGGTTCACCGCGAGGATGTCTCGGTTCGGGTCCTCAACCAAGACGCCCGCCGGGAGCGTGTCGAGGACCGTCCTGAGAACGGTGTTCGTCCGTTCGAGCGTCTCCTCGCGCTCGACGCGCTCTGTCGTGTCCGCCGCGACGACCAGCGCCTGCCGCCCGGCCTCGCCCGGCACCGAAAGCGGGACCACGTCGGTCGTCACCGTCCGAGCGCCGCCGTCGGCGTCGACCAGCTCCTCGTCCGCTATCCTGACCGGGTCGCCGGTCTCGATGACCCGCTGCTCGGCGTCGCCGACGCCTCGGTCCCCCCGGTCGCCGAGACGAGACGGACCGGTCGACCCCTCGAGCTCCTCGACGCGGACGCCGCGAGCGGCCGCCGCCGCCTCGTTCGCCAGCCTGTACCGCCCGTCGGCGTCCGCGACGACTACCTCTTGGGGGATCGTGTCGACGACCGTCCGGAGCGTCTCTCGGGCACGTCGCGCCTCCTGTTCCGCTCGTCGGCCGGCGCAGGCGTCCGCCAGTCGCTCGTGTAGCGGGGCGAGCGCGGCGAGCGTCCCCTCAGAGAAGGGCGCTCCGTTCTTCACGACGACGAGTGCGCCGAAGTCCGGCAGGTCGAACAGGTAGTAGTGGGACCCCTCGTGGGACCCCACGACCGGCAGCGCCTCGTCGTGCCAGGCGGAGTCGGGCTCCGCGCCCTCAGCGAGGTGGTCGGTCGCCGCCTCGAACGCCTCGTTGAACGTCGGCTGTCGCGGGATGCCGGCGACGAGGTCGTACGTCGCACCCCCGTCCGGCGCCTCGCGGCGCTCGAACACCCCGCCCGTCGAGCAGTTCAGCCGCCTGAGATACGACGAGAGCGCCGTCCGAGCCACCGCCGCGACCGTCTCCCCCCGGCCGATGGAGAGCGCGATCTCGTAGAACACCTGGATCTGCTCCGGCGGGGTCGCCGTCGTCCCCCTCACAGCCCCTTCACCACGCCGACGACCGCGGTCTTGTTGTACAGTTCGAGGAACTCGCCCCCGGAGTTCGCGATCTCTCCGACGGTGAGCGCGCCGACGAGCGGCCCCGCGCCCTCCTCGCCGACCGCGGCGAGCTCCCGGTCGAACTCGTCGCCGAGGTAGAGCACGCGCGAGATGCAGTCGAAAAACAGCGCCTCGCCGCCCGCGGTCGACGCCGACTCGCGGGCGGCCGCCGCGGCCTCGCGGGCGGCCGCGATGAGCGAGTCCGGCTCGCCTTTCAGAACGTGGACGAACGAGCCGGCGGGGACCTCGCCGAAACAGCGGATCCCACCGTCGGCCGTCGGTTCGAACGGGTCGCGGACGATCTTCTCGGCCTCGAACCGGCTCAGCCCGAGCGGGTACGACTTCGCCACCTCAAAGAAGTTGTCGGCGGTCAGCTCCCGGCCGACGTCCGGCTCGACGAGGTCGCGGTACACCTCGAACGCCGGCCTGTCACCGATGAGGCGCACCACGGGACCGTCGGCGTCCGTGACGCGGAACGGCCCGGCGAACTCCCGCCAGCCGTGGCTCACGCCGACGCTCCCAGCCGCGCGGGTGGCCGCAACGACGGCGGCGTCCTCGACCCAGCCGTCCTCGGTCAGGAGACACGGCGCCTGCTCCATCGAGAGCGACCCCGCCCCGCCTCCGAGGACGGTGACCTCCACGCCGTAGGCGTCGAACAGCGCCCCGACGAGCGCCTCCGTCCGAGTGGCGAACGCGTCCGCGAGGACGAACACCGTCCGATACCCCTCGACGAGCAGGTCGGGAAGCTGCGCGTCGAAGTCCGCGTCGGGGTCGCTCAGCCCTTCGACGAGGGTGACGGCGGGCGCCTCGCGGAGGCCGAGCAGCAGCGTCCCCGTCTCGCGGGCGGTCCCGTCGGCGATCACCTGTGGGAACGCCCCTCCGAACGCCGCGAGCGATGAGCCGGCTAGTCTCTCGGCGAGGTCGGTCGCGTGGGGGCCCGCGGCGTCGGTCGCGAAGACGAGGAGGCCGGACACGTCGGGGTCGGCTTCGAGCGCGTCGAGCGCGGGGCCGACGGAGGAATCGGGGGGAACGTACGTCTGCTCCATGAGGCAACTGGTCGTCCAGAGGGTGGCGAGATATATTAGCGCATCGTCAGGTCAGGGGAGTCCGCCGCCCTGTACGGCGCGGTCTCCGACCCCCGAAGGGGGCGGGAGTCTCTCGAGCCGGTCGGGGACCGAGGGTGGGGTGCCTCTGACAGCGAACCCGACGAGGCGGCCGGTTCGGGTTCGACCCCCGACAGATCGTCCGCATCGCCGGACCTGTAGCGGCGGTGACGCGCGGGCCACCCCCGAGGGTCACCTCCAAGTTATTAGCCAGCCTGTACTTCGACACGGTAACAGAGGCGAGACCACAGATGACCACGAACACCCCCGCCGAGGGACCATGACCGACACGGACGGCACCGACTCCGCGGCCCGCTCCCTCCTCGGAGCGAAGTGGAAGCCGCGCATTCTCGCAGCTCTCGCGCGGAACGGGCGGCTGGGGTTCGGGGACCTCCAGCGGGAGCTCGGCGGCATCTCGAACAAGGTGCTCTCGAACGACCTAGAGGACCTCCTCGAGTACGACACCGTGACCAGAGACGTCGTACAAGAACAGCCCGTCCGCGTCGAGTACGAACTCACCGCCGCCGGGGGCGACCTCTACGACATCGTCGAGCGGATGGCCGACTGGGACGCGCAGTACGTCACCGGCGCCGGCCGCCCGACCCTCCTGATCGCCGAGGACGACGTTCGCCAGATCGAGCTGTACTCGCTGTGGCTCTCCGCGACGTACGACGTGGTGACCGCGACGGACGGGCGCGAGGCGCTCGACGTCCTCGACGCGTCGATCGACGCGGCCGTCCTCGACCGGAAGCTTCCGGTCCTCCACGGCGACGAGGTCGCCGACGCGGTCAGGGGGGCCGGCGAGTACGTGCCCGTGGCCCTCCTCAGTTCCGAGCGGGTTCGTCCGACGGACGTCTCCCTCTCGGCTGACCTGCTGCTCTCGAAGCCCATCGGCCGGACGATGCTGGAGAACGCCGTCGCGGAGCTCCTCCGATTCGAGAAGCTCTCCCCGGCGGCCCGCGACGTCCGTGGCCGACGACACCGGCTCGCGTTCGTCAGGGACCAACTCGGGGCGACGGTCGAAGAGACCGGCCCCTTCGCCGACGCCGCCGAGGAGTTGGCGCGAATCGAGGCGGAGCGGAGCGTCGCGTTGCGTGAGCGCGAGCCGTGGCGTCGGCTGGTCGACGAGGCGGGCGACGCCCCGACGGAGGACACGGATGCCGGGGGTTGACCGCCGCGCGGAGGCGCAGCACCTCATCCCCCGGCTCGCGTACGTCGAGGACAGCGACCACGACGCCCTCATGTTCGAGACCGCGGTGGAACGGCGAAGCCTCGCCGCCGAGGTGGTTCGGGTCGCGAGCGTCGCCGCGGCCGAGCGGTTCGTCGCCGATCTCGCGAGCGGCGACGAACCGCTCCCCGCGCTCGTCTTCGTCGACGTCGACCTCCCGGACGGCTCGGGGCACTCGGTCGTCGCCGCCCTCCGGCGTCGGTTCGACGAGGCGACGCTCCCGGTCGTCGTGTTCAGCGGGTCCGACGACCCCGGCGACATCGACCGCGCGTACGACGCCGGCGCGAACTGCTACCTGATCAAGCCGCTGGCGTTCGGCGAGTACGCCCGCCGCGTCGCGGGAGCGTGCCGGTTCGCTGCGACAACGACGGGCGGTGAGCGCCGGCCCGCGCCCGAGGGCCGCTGACGCCCGCCGGGTAAAACTACTTTTAACCACCGACCGACGGTCGAGTGTGAACACCGTGGCCGCCGACCAGTCCGTGCTCCTCGTGGAGGACAACCCCTCCGACGCGCAGGTGTACCGGACGATGCTCCAGGAGTTACAGGCCGACCCGCTCGAAACGGTGGAGACGACGGGCGTCGAGCACGTCGAGTCGGTCGAGGCGGCGCTCGACGCGACCGCGGCGTCCGACGACCCTTACGACGCGGTGTTACTCGATTTAAACCTCCCCGACTCGCGGGGGCTGGCGACCGTCGAACGCGTGCTCGCCGCCGACCCGTCCGCCGCGGTGGTCGTCCTCACGGGCGCAGGCGACGAGAGGATGGGGAAGCGAGCGGTCGCCAGCGGCGCCCAGGACTTCCTGATCAAAGACCACGTCACGCCGCGGGTCCTCGTCAAGACGATCAGTTACGCCGTCGAACGCAAGCGGCAGGCCGCGGCGCTGGAGCGACAGCGCCGCCGGCTCGCCGCGCTCAACTGGCTCGTCAGACACGACATCCGCAACGACGCGGCCGTCGTCCTCGGCTGGGCGGAGGGGATCGACCCCGACGACCCGGCGGAGGCGCGCGCGGTTTCGCGCATCGTCGAGGCGGGCGAGAGCATCGTCGCGTCGACGGAGTCCGCCGGCGCGCTCCTCGAGGCGCTCGACGGCGACGGGGACGCGCTCGTCTCGGTCGTCCTGAACGACATCGTTGAAGAGGAGATAGACAGGCTCGAACGACGCCACGAGGGCGTCCGGACGGCGGTCGGCGGCCTCGACGACACGGTCGTCGCTCGGGCCGACCGATTCCTCGGCGTCGTCGTCCGGAACCTCCTCGACAACGCGGTCGTCCACAACGGCGCGGATGCCCCCGAGGTGACCGTCGACGTCCGCGAACGCGAGGAGACGGTGGTCATCGAGGTGGGCGACAACGGCGCCGGGATGCCGGAGCGAGTTCGGCGCGTGGTCGCCGAGGCCGACGACCCGACCGATCTCACCGACGTCGGCCTCGGCCTCTTCCTCGTCGGTACGTTCGTCGAACGGTACGGCGGGACCTTCTCCGTCGAGGCCGATCCCGACTCAGGGACGCGCGTTCGGGTCACCCTCGAACGAGCGTAAAACGATTCCGCTCGCGGGAACGGGGGACGGCTCGGTCTTCGATCGGGTGTTCTCCCAGCCTGACATAAGGCGGCTCGCATCTCGATGAATGGCGATCCGGGGCAAAACGACTTCGAAAGGCGGCGGGACGGTGCGGGGTCCGGGGCGACGGTGTCGATTCACCGGCTTACCCCTCTCCACGGCCGCGGCGCTCGCGGAGTCGCTCGCGCCGCAGGAGTGGGACCGCCCGGATTCGAACCACAGTCGCTCCGCTCACGTCGCTCGCTCCGCTCCCTGCTTCGAATCCGCTCCACGGCCGCGGCGCTCGCGGAGTCGCTCGCGCCGCAGGAGTGGGACCGCCCGGATTCGAACCGGGGTCACGGGCACCCAAGGCCCGGAGTATACCACTAACCCACGGTCCCGCGCCTACATCTACCCGCATCGGCCGCTAAAGGGTTTCGTTGCGCTCCGCGCGCGGGCGACCGCGGCCGCCCTCACTCCTCGTCGTCGCGCAGTTCGAGGTCGGCGACGATGTCGTAGGGGTCGGTCCCCTTCCGGACCGCGTCGAGAATGAAGAACGCCTCGTCGGGCGCGAGGAAGTGCCTGGTGACGCCCCGACCGAGCGGCGTCGGCTCGAAGCCGTCGATGAACTCCCACTCCAACAGCTTTCCGAGCGCGTGCTTGGTGGGGACTTCGCCGATCATGCGGTCGTTGAGGCGCTTGGCCTTCTTGCCGGCGACGACGACGTTCGCGAGCGTCTCCTCGGCCGCGGCGGTCTCGTCGTAGTGGGTCGCCACGTCCTCCATCTCGCCTTTCAGGAGGGTGAACGCCACCTCGTCCTCGGTGCGGTCCATCGAGCCGTGGTAGACGCCGTCGGGCTCGACGAGGAGGTAGACGCGGCCGCGGTCGTGGTAGTCGGGGCGCCCGGCGCGCCCGAGCATCTGCGAGAACTCCTGCACGGAGAGCCACTCGATCCCCATCGCCAGCGAGTCGAAGATCACCTGCGAGGCCGGGAAGTCGACGCCGGCCGCCAGCGCCGCGGTGGTGACGACCGCGGAGAGGTCCTGGTTCCCGAACTGGCGTTCTACCTTCTTCCGACGCCCGTAGTCGAGGCCGGCGTGGTACGGTGCGGAGTCGTACCGCAGCTTCCGGCTGATCTCGTGGCAGCGCCGCCGCGAGTTCGTGAAGATGATCGTCTGCCCGCGGTACCCCTTCGAGGACTTCGTGTCGAACTCGCGTTTCACGAGTTTGTCGGCGATCTGCGCCTTCTCGCGGCCGTCCGCGAACGTGACGTGGCGCTCGATCGGGACGGGCCGCTCCTCGTACTCGATCAGCGTCGCCCGCAGCTTCTCCGCGAGCCACTCGGGGTTCCCGACGGTCGCCGAGAGGTAGACGAACTGCGTGCCGTCGTATCCCGAACGCGTCCGCATCCGCTCTTCGCTGTAGTACTTCAGCCGCGAGATGAGCCCGTCGAGCCGGTGGCCGCGCTCGCCCTCCTTCAGCGTGTGGACCTCGTCGATGACGACCGTGCCCACGTCGCCGAGGTCCTTCCCCGTTCGGAGCGCGTGGTCGATTCCCTCGTAGGTGCCGACGATCACGTCGGCGCTCGGGTCGAAGCGGTTGCCGTCGTCGTTCACCCGCGAGGAGCCGACGCGGATCGACACGTCGAGCAGGTCGCCGTAGCGGTCCTCGAAGTCCTCGTGCTTCTGGTTCGCGAGCGCGACGAGCGGCACCAGGAAGAGCAGCTTCCCGTCGCCCTTCAGCGCGCGGTCGACCCCGGTCAGCTCGCCGACGAGGGTCTTCCCCGTCGCGGTCGCGCTCACGACCAGCTGGTCGTCGCCGTCCAAGAGCCCGTTCCGCACCGAGAGGCTCTGGACCGGAAGCAGCTCCTCGAACCGGCCCTGGAGGTGCGCGGAGAGGTCCGGATGGAGGTCTAAGTCCTCGGTCCGCACCGGCGAGACGTCGTCGACGTTCGCCGAGACCTCGTCGTACTTCGTGAGGTCGGGGTCGAGCCCACCCTGAAGCAGACTCACGATCCGGTCTAAGTCGCCCGACTCGTACAGCAGCTCCTCTAAGCGCTCCTCGGCCGCACCCGTGAACTCGCCTTTGTACGACAGCTCCCGCTCTAGCTCTCGGCGGGCACAGTCCCGGCAGATCAGCTCGCCGTTGTGTTCGATCGCGTCCTCGCTCGTGATCGGTCCGTACCGCCCGTCGCTCGCGCAGCGCCGGCAGGTCCGGACCGCCGTCGCCTCCAGCTGGTAGCCGTCCAGCATCTCCTTCAGCCGCGCCCGGTTCTCGGGCGTGGTCTGCTCGGAGATGCGGATCCGGCCGGCCGCCCGCGCGAGGTCGACGAACTCGTCCGGCTGGCGGGGGTGGTCCTCGCCGTCGCGGATCACTCGGAACTTCCCCGGGCGGGGGCCCGCGGAGGTCTCCTTGAGTTCGAGCCGCCCCCGGAGCACGCGCTTGCCGTCGCGGTTCGCGACCACGGTGTAGTCGCTCCGCGACTCGTGGAGGAACAGCGTCTCGACCTCGGCCAGCTGCTGTGACACTGCCGTGCGGTACGCGAGCGAGGTATTTCAGGAGTTCGGCTCGCCGCGCGGCGCCCCGAACGGCTGCGAAGTGCCGCGGCTACGTCACGCGAACGCGCGGAGAAGAACCCGCCTCACGGACGGGGCGGTCGGGGGTCGTTACGAGACGAGGAGCTTCTCGCCGCGGTCGACCGTGATCCGGCACGGCGGCGAGAGCTTGTTGTACGCGCGGCGGAACGCCTCCTTCACGACGGGCGCCTGGTCGACGTCGCAGTACGCGGTGAAGATCACGTCGTCCTTGTCGAGCCGCGCGGCGGTGCCGACCGGCTTCCCGAACGCCTGGCGCATGCCGTCGGAGACGCGGTCCGCGCCGGCGCCGGTCGCCTGCTTGTTCTCCCGGATGACCTGGTGGGGGAACTTGCGGAGGGTCATCTTGTAGTTGCCCTCGCCGAGCTCCTTGATCAGGTGGCGGTTCGCCGACAGGCGCGCGCTCTCGAGCGAGCCGTGTCGGACCTGGAGCTCCTCCTCGACGCGGAGGCTGATCTGGACGGGGTAGTCGTCCGGCTCCGCGGAGAGGTCGCCCATGTTGTGCTGGGCGATCTTCGAGCCGGGGATGCCCGTGATGTACTCGCGGCGGGTGTACGACGGCTTGTCGATCGTCCGATACATGGAGGCGGGTTTGTCAGACATGGCTACTTGTCCGATGTAGCCCTCGCTGCGGCGATAAACCCTTCGATAGCGAGGCGCCCTCGTCGGCTCCGCGGGCGTCAGCGCCGCCGTTCGGCCCGATCGCGTCCCGCGTTGGCACGCCGCTCGGCTCACTCCTCGGGCGTCGGTTCGAGCGCGACGTGGTCGAACCCGCGGTCCGCGAGCCGCTCCGCGGCCCGGTCGGTGACCGACGGCGCGACCAGGATGCCGCGGACCGCGGGGGAGTCGTCGTCGGCCTCGCCCGCGTCGCCGACGCCCAGTTCCTCGCGGAGCGCCCGCACGTACCGCGCCAGCTGTCCCACGGCGTCCGGGCCGACCCGGCGGCGCTTCAGCTCGACGACGACCGGCGTCCCGTCGGCGTCGACGCCGAAGACGTCCATCGGGCCGGCGCTGGAGGGGCGCTCGGTCTCGCGGGGCTCGAACCCGGGTTCGACGAGGTCGGGGCGCTCTACGATCCGGGTTCGGAGGTCCTCCTCGCTGCCGTGGAGGGTGAGGTCGCGCCCGCCCGTGACGGCCATCGCCGAGAGCTGGTGAACGTCCGAAAAGCGGACCGTCAGGGTCTCGTCGGGGTTGCTCCTGGTCGAGCGCACCCGGAGCCGCCCCTCTCGGACCGCGGCGTGGTGTTCCGACCCCGGCGGCTGCCAGTTGACCGGCTGGCGCCCCTCGTCGGTGTGGACGAGGGCGGCGCCGTCGGGCTTCAACACGAGCAGCCGGTCGCCGGCGCCGAGGTCAGAGGCCGCGCGTCCCTCGTAGGAGACCGTACAGCGGCCGAACAGGCTGACGAGGTCCCCGCGTCCGAAGGCGTCCTCCAGCTCCCAGAGGGCCTCGCGGTGGCTCGGGTCGTGGACGCTCGTGACTGTCACTGGTGCGTCGTAGGCGGTTCCGAGTGAAAAAGGGCGCGCGCCGGGGGCCGTAGCCGCTCGGTCGGGACCGTCAGCGCGTCCGCTCCCTCTCAGTCGCCGCGCCGCGAGACGACGATACCGGCGACGAAGAGGACGACGCCGAGCGCGAAGGCGGCGATCCGAAGCGTCGTGTCCGAGACGAGGATTCCGGCCAGCACCGAGACACCGAATCCGGCGTGTAACACCGCGGTGAGGTTCATGGGATCGGTACGGTCGGGCGGCACAAAAACGGGTCGAAGGCGGCTGGGCGACCGCCGGGCGTCCCGCGCCGTCTCAGGTCCCGTGTTCCCAGCTGCCCATGTACTCGCGCTGCTCGTCGGTGAGGGCGTCGTACTCGACGCCCTCGGCGGCCAGCTTGATGTCCGCGACCTCGCGGTCGAGCTCGTCGGGCACGTCGTGGACGCCGGCGTCGTACGCGTCGCCGTTCGCGGCCAGCTCGCGCACGACGACCGCCTGGACGCCGAAGCTCTGGTCCATCACCTCGACCGGGTGGCCGAGAGCGATGGGCGCGGCGAGGTTGACCAGTCGCCCCTCCGCGATGACGTTCAGGACGCGGCCGTCCTCCATCTCGAACCCCTCGACGCCGTCGCGGACCTCGTAGCGGTCGACGGCGAGGTCGTCTAAGTCCTCCAGGTTCACCTCAACGTCGAAGTGGCCGGCGTTCGCGAGCAGGACGCCGTCGTCCATCGCCTCGAAGTGCTCGCGGGTGATCACGTCGCGGTTGCCCGTCGTCGTGATGAACACGTCGCCTTTCTTCGCGGCCTCCGCCATGGGGAGCACCTCGTACCCCTCCATGTGCGCCTCTAGGGCCTTCCGCGGGTCGACCTCGCAGACGATGACGTTCGCGTTCTGTCCGGCGGCCTTCTTGGCGACGCCCTTCCCGCACTGGCCGTAGCCGCCGACGACGACGTTCTTCCCGGCCCACGAGAGGTTCGTCGTCATCGCGATGGTCGCGAGCGACGACTCGCCCGTGCCGTGGACGTTGTCGAACAGCTGCTTCATCGGCGTGTCGTTCACCGCGAAGACGGGGTAGTGGAGCTCGCCGTCGGCGTCCATCGCGCGCAGGCGGTCGACGCCCGTGGTCGTCTCCTCGGCGCCGCCGACGATGGAGTCGATCAGGTCGGGGTACTCCTCGTGGACGAGCTTCACCATGTCCATCCCGTCGTCGACGGTGATGGTCGGCTCGTGGGCGATGCAGGCGTGCATCGCGTCGTAGTACTCGTCGTCGTCCACGCCGCGCACGGCGTAGGAGGTGATCGACTCGTGGGCGTCGAGCGCGGCCGACACGTCGTCGTGCGTCGAGAGGGGGTTACAGCCGGTGATCGCCACCTCGGCGCCGCCCTCTGCGAGCAGTTCGACGAGGTTCGCCGTCTTCGCTTCTACGTGCATCGCCATCGCGATCGTCTCGCCCGCGAGCGGCTGCTCGTCGACGAACTCCTCGCGGAGGGCGTTCAATATCGGCATGTGCTGGAGCGCCCAGTCCATCTTCCGGCGCCCCTCCTCTCGGGCCGTATCGACGTCCGAGAGGTGCTGTGACACCGGCGGATACGCGGTCTCGCTCATACCGATCGCTTCGCTCACGGCGCACTAAACCCTGCCGACACCGGACCGAGACCGCGAAAAGAATCCCGCGTCGTCTGAAGGGCGACCGGTTCGGGCCGTCAGTTCGCCGCTCGGTTCGAGCCGTCAGTTACCGCCGGGGCCGCCGGCGTGGTCCGGCGGACCGCCGTCGTCGCCTTCGTCGTCATCCGCTTCCTCTTCGTCGTCCTCCTCGTCCTCGTCGTCTTCCTCGGCCTCATTTTCATCTGCGTCGTCTTCCTCGGCCTCATTTTCCTCTGCGTCGTCTTCTTCGGTCTCGTCCTCGTCCGCGTCGTCTTCCTCAGTCTCGTCCGCGTCGTCGTCATCGTCGTCGCCGTTCCCGGCGTGGTCCGGCGGGCCGCCCTGACCGTTGCCGACGCCCTCGGGCGCGTTGCCGTTGCCGGGCGCGTCGGTCTCGTTGTCGGCCTCGTCGTCATCGTCGTCCGCCTCGTCGGGGCCGCCGGGGCCGCCGGCGTGGTCCGGCGCGTTACCGGGGTTGTTCTCCGTCACGAAGTCCGAGACGGCGCCGCCGATGCCGCCCTCCCGGTCTTCGAGCCCCTCGATGAACTCCCGGACGAGCTGGCCGAACGGCGTTCCCGCTTCGGACTCGTCGTCCTCCTCTTCGACGGTCAGCTCGACCGTCTCGGAGACGCTCTCGTTCTCGTACGCCGCCGTCACGTCGACCGTGACGTCCTCCTCGGGAGCGGGGAGCTCGACGGTGCCGTTCGCGTCGGTCTCGTACTCGCCCGTCCCCGCGTACGAGGCGTTCTCGTCCGCGTCGTCTGCGAGCGCGACGACGACCGAAGCGTTCGCGACCGGCTCGTCGTCGTTCGTCACCGTGACGACGGGCTCGCCGTCGGTGTCGTCGACCTCCAGTTCGAGGCCGTCGGGCGCCTCGAGGTCGACCGTTTCGGAGACGCTCTCGTTCTCGTACTCGGCCGTGACGTTCACCGTCACGTCCGCCTCGGCGGCGGGGAGTCCGACGGTGCCGTTCTCGTCGGTCTCGTAGTCGCCCGCGCCGGCGTACGTCGCGTTCTCGTCGTCGGCGACCGTCACGTTGACCGAGGCGTTCTCGACCGGCTCGTCGTCGTTCGTCACCGTGACGACGGGCTCGCCGTCGGTGTCGTCGACCTCCAGTTCGAGGCCGTCGGGCGCCTCGAGGTCGACCGTCGTCGCGGCGGTGTCGTTACCCGCGGCGGCCGTGACCTCGACCGTCACGTCCGCCTCGGCGGCGGGGAGTTCGACGGTACCGTTGGCGTCCGTCTCGTACTCGCCCGCTCCGGCGTACGACTCGTTCTCCGCGTCGACCACGCTCACGATCACCGTCGCGTTCTCGACCGCGGTGCCGTTCTCCGTCACCGTGGCCGTCGGTTCGCCGTCCGCGTCGTCGACCGCCACTTCGAGGTGGCCGTCGGCGGCCGCGACGCCGGTCATCGCGCCGAGCGCGACGACCGCGATCAGTAGGATGGCTGTCGTGCGTTCGCTCATGTCCACTCGGGTCCATCCCCTGTTCACACATAAAGAGCGAACTCCCTTAACGCGGTTTAATTCGGTTTGTATTCGGCTTAACGGCGCTGTACCGTTTGTTTCGGGTGATCGGGGAGTCGGGAGCCGGTTTCGGGCGCGATCGGACCGTTTCGGGCCCGGACGCGCGTCGGTCGCCGCTCGTGCGCGATACGATTACGCAGTCGCGTCCAGAGGGAGTGTCACGATAACCACGACCGAATCCCTAGCTGTTCTCTTATAAACAACGCATAATCGGTCGGCAGCGAAAACCTCCAAAGCCCCAGCCGTGAGGGCGGCGCACGCTCGTTGCGCTCCTCGCTCGTTCGCTCCGCTCACTCGCTGCGGTGCTTACGTCGCCTGCGCCGCCCTCACGGCTGCCCCTTTGAGCCCCACCCGACAGCATCGCACCCGCGCCTCACGCCTCCCCAGCCTCGTCGCTCACTTCGTTCGCGACTCCCTCGCGCGTGCTGTCTCGCGGCCGCCGTCGGCGGCCGCTCGAAGGCACGCGCCACCGTCTCCGTGTCGTTCTCGCGCGGGTGTTCGCCCGTTTCAGTTCCCCTCGACCCGGTCGACGAGGCCGTTCGCGGCGGCCGCGGCGCGCTCTTGGACCGCGTCGGCGTCCAGCGTCAGCACCTCGCGGTCGCGCATGAGGACCTCGCCGTCGCAGACCGTGTGGCGCACGTCGCTCCCGCGGGCCGCGTACGCGAGGTGCGAGACGGGGTCGTGGACCGGCGTCAGGTGCGGGGCGTCGAGGTCGACCACCGCGAGGTCGGCCGCGGCGCCCGCCTCGATCCGACCGCCCGGGAGGCCCAAGGCGTCCGCGCCGCCGGCCGTCGCCATCTCCACGACCGCGGCCGCGGGGACCGCGCTCGCGTCGTCCGCGGCCAGCTTCCCGAGCATCGCGGCGTCGCGCATCTCGTCGAACACGTCCAGGTCGTTGTTCGAGGCCGCCCCGTCCGTGCCGAGCGCGACCGTCACGCCCGCCTCGCGCAGGCGCCGGACCGGCGCCATCCCGCTGGCGAGCTTCATGTTCGAGGCCGGGCAGTGGACCACCGCGGTCCCCGCCTCGGCGAGCCGGTCGATCTCCGAGCCGTCGACGTGGACGCCGTGCGCGAAAAAGTCGTCCGGGCCGAGCGCGTCGAGGTCGTCGGCGTACGCGATCGGTCGCTGCCCGCGCTCGTCGACGATGGGGTCCACCTCGTCCGTCGTCTCGTTCGCGTGGAGGTGGACGGGGACCCCCGCCGCCCTGGCCTCGGCGACCCCCTCGCGGAGGAACTCCTCGCCGACCGTCGTCAGCGAGTGCGGCATGAACGCGGTGCGGATCCGCCCGTCCGCGGCGCCGTCGAGGTCACGGGCGACCGCGAGGCTCTCCGCGACGTCCGCGCGTGCGTCCGCGCCGTCTTTCCCAACGGTCACGACGCCGTGGCCGAGCCGCGCGCGCAGCCCCGCGCGGTCGACGACGTCGGCGACGCGGTCCATCGCGAAGTACATGTCCGCGAACGCGGTCGTGCCCGACCGGATCATCTCTAGGACGCCCAGCTCGGCGCCCGCCTCGATGTCGTCGGGCGTCAGTTCGGCCTCCGCCGGCCAGATGTCCTCGCGGAGCCACGGGTCGAGCGGCTTGTCGTCCGCGTACCCGCGGAGCAGCGTCATCGCGACGTGCGTGTGCGCGTTGACGAGCCCCGGCATCACCAGCGACCCCGACGCGTCGAGCGTCTCGGCGGCCGCCCCGCCGAGCGCCTCGTCCACCTCGTCCGGCGGCCCCACGGCCCGGACCGTTCCCTCGTCGCGGTCGACCGCGACGTCCGCCCGCTCGACCCGGCCGTCCGGCCGGAGCACTCGTCCGCCGGTGACGCGGAGGTAGTTCATGTCCGCCCGTTCCGCCCGCCGCACCAAACGCCTTCGGTTCGCCTCCCCGCCCGCCGACTCCCGCCCCCCGAGCGACACGCCTTTATCCGCCGATCGAAACGCACTCGTATGGCTCTGAACGGCCTCGTCTCGGCGCTCACCGCTGGCAAGCTGCGGGTCGCGCTCGTTGGACTGCTCGTCGTCGCCGCCGCCGTCGGCGGGGCGTTCGCGCTCGGCGTCCTCGGCGTCCCCAGCGTCGCCGCCGTGAACAACTCCTTCGGCGACGTGACGACCGAGACGACGGTCGTCGAGACCGACCTCGTCGTCTCGAACCCGAACCCGGTCGGCGTCGGCCTCGACGGCGTCTCGGTCAACTACACCGTCTCGATGAACGACGTCGAGATGGCGCGCGGCGGCCGCGAGGGGATCGGCGTCGCGTCCGGCAACTCCTCGATCGCCTTCGAGACGGCCCTCGCGAACGACGCGATCCCGCCGTGGTGGACCAGCCACGTCCGGAACGGCGAGCGGACGACGGTCGCGATCGACGCGACGGTCACCTCCGACCTCCTCGGCCGGAGCGCGGACCTCACCCGCACCCGCGAGATCGAGACTGACCTCATCGGCGCGTTCGCGTCCGAGGAGACGCGCCCGGTGAACGCCGACGCGCCGCTCGTGGACGACCCGGTCCTCTACGTCAACGAGACGCGCGGCCGCTGGGGAACGGTAAGCGAGGCCGAGACGCCGATCGAGATGGAGTTCGACGTCTACAACCCCAACCTCGAACCGTACGTCGTCACCGAGATCGGCTACGACGTGACGATGAACGGCGTCGCGATGGGCTCCGGGTCGACCGAGGAGGAGTACGTCATCCCCTCGCACGGCTCCGAGACGGTCGAACTCACGGCCGCGCTCCGCAACGAGCGCCTCGACGAGTGGTGGGTGACCCACCTCGACGAGTCCGTCAACGGTCACCAGGTGAGCGACCTCCGGATCGAGTTCTACGCGGTGGTCGAGCTCCCGACCGGCGAGGAGTTCACCGTCCCGCTGGACGCGCTGACGTACGAGGAGACGATCGAGACGGACATCTTCGACGAGGGGCTCCATCGCGGAGACGGAACGAGCGCCGACCGCTCGTCCGGTGACGACGGCTCCGACGACGGGGGAACCGCGACCGATGGCGACGGGACGGCGAGCGACGACGGGACGACCGATGACGGCGACAACACTACCGACGGGAGCGGAGACACGAGCGGCGACGACACGACCGACGGCGGTTCCGGCGACGGCACGAGCGGGGACAACACCAGCGACGACGGGTCCGGGGACGACGACGGCCTGCTCCCGCTGAGCGCCGACGGATAGCCGCGCGCCCGACCCGCGTCGGCCGCCGTCCGAACCTTCTTGCCCGCTCGCGGCCGCGTTCCGCCATGGCAACCGACGCCCAGCAGGCGTGTTTCGAGGCGGGGATCAAGTTCGGCTCGCTGTACCACCAGTTCGCCGGGACGCCCGTCAGCACGTCCAGCACGCGGAGCTTGGAGGCCGCGATGGCGGAAGCGATCGAGAACCAGCCGTTCTGTGAGTCGGTGACCGTCGACATCCACGACGACCGCGTCGCCGACGCGATCGACCACGAGAACGGCTACACCGAACTCACCGGCTCGCTGATGGACGTCGAGATGCGAATCGACTACGAGGGGGTCGCGGTCCGCACCCGGATGGCGATGGAAGACGGCTACCCGCTGATGGAGCTGGTCGACGTGGTCGACGGCGGCGAGTCGTCGGAGTCCGCGGACCCGAACGCTTAGTACCGCGACGCGCCTACCGCGACCCGAACGCCGCCGGCATCGCCGGGTTCCCGCCTTCAGAGACGCACATGGTCGACAGACGACACGACAGCCAGTCGGACCGGACCGGCTTCGACGAGACGAAGAACTACCTCTCCGAAGCCATCGGCCGCGTCGTGCCGCGGTCGGTGGCGCGGCGAGCGATCGAGGTGACGGTCAGCACCGACGCCGCCGAGTATGCGCCCGACGAGCCGGTCGCGATCACCGTCGCGATCCGCAACCGCCTCCCGGTCCCGGTCGAGGTCCCCACGTCGACCGGCCGCCTGTGGGGGTGGGCGGTCGACGGCGTCGTCGAGGCCACCGACGAGCGGCGCTACGTCCGCGGTGAGGGCTCGTCGCTGTCGCTCCGGGCCGGCGAGACGAAGCGCGCGACGGCCACGTGGAACGGTCGGTTCCGCCGCACCGACGACGACGGGCTCGACCGGTCCGTCCGGGCCGAGCGCGGGGACCACACGGTTTCCGTGTTCGTACCGGTCCCGGGTGCCGACGAGCGCCACGAGGACGCCACGCAGATCCGGATCCGATAGCCCGGCGACTCGCGCTCCCGAAAGAAGATTCCCTCCCGGAGCGGCCGGCGAAGACCGCCGGCGCTCAGTCGTCCGCTTCGGGCGCTTCCGCGCCGCGGGGAGCCGTGACGTCCGCCGCGGCCTCGTCCACGGCGCTCGCGAGCGCCTCGTCGCGACGCAGGTGACACGCCGCGTAGTGACGGCCGTCGGTGAGGTCGGACGGCACCTCGTAGGCCGGCGTCGTCGTCGCGCAGACGCTCCGGTCCGCGAACCGTTCGACGAGGAGCCGCTCGGCCTCGTCGAACTCGTCGCGCTCGATGTGCCCGAGCGCCTCGTCGAGCAGGGTGCCGGCCTCGCCGCTCGGCGCCGCGTCCGCGAAGTACCGCGACCGGAGCGCGTCGGGGTCGGTCTCCTCGAACTCCCGGCGGTCGACCGCCCGCTGGAACGCTATGACGTTCCGCCAGGCGTCGTCGCTCATGTCGTACTCGTCCGGCTGGATCACCTCCGGGCACCGCGTCCGGAACCGGCAGCCGGAGGGCGGGTCGATCGGCGACGGCACGTCGCCGGACAGCAGCGCCGTCCGCCCGCCGCTCCGGGGGTCCGGGACGGGGATGGCGTCCAGCAGCGCCCGGGTGTACGGGTGCTTCGGGTTCTCGAACAGCTCCTCTTTGTCGGCCAGCTCGACGATGTTCCCGAGGTACATCACCGCCACGCGGTCGGAGATGTGGCGGATGACGCTCAGGTCGTGCGCGATGAACAGGTACGTGAGGTCGAACTCCGCTTGGAGCTCCTCCATCGTGTTGAGCACCTGCGCCTGGATCGACACGTCGAGCGCCGACACTGGCTCGTCGCAGACGATGAAGTCCGGATTCACCGACAGCGCCCGCGCGAGGTTCACGCGCTGGCGCTGCCCGCCGGAGAACGCGTGCGGGTACCGGTTGTAGTGTTGCGGGTCGAGCCCGACCTTCTCTAACAGCTCCTTGGCGCGGGCCTCCCGCCCCTCCTCGTCGAGCATGTCGTGGGCCTTCATCGGCTCCTCGACGATGGGGCCGACCTTCATCCGGGGGTCGAGCGACGACTGCGGGTCCTGAAAGATCATCTGCATGTCCTTCCGCATCCGCCGCAGCGGCTCGCCGGACAGCTCGGCGAGGTCCTCGCCCTGGAAGTAGACGCTCCCGCTCGTCGGTTCGAGCAGCCGGAGGACGGTGCGCGCCAGCGTCGACTTCCCGCAGCCGGACTCGCCGACGAGCCCGAGGGTCTCCCCCTCCTTGATGTCGAAGCTCACGCCGTCGACGGCGCGCACGTCGGAGGTCGACCGCGAGACGTACGGGAACTCGTCGTCGAGCTCGACGCCGGCCAGCAGGCCGCTCTCGTTGTCGAAGTACTTGCAGAGGTCGCGGACCTGTAACAGCGCCTCGGGGTCGGACTCCGGCGGGCCGACTCGGCTCATTCCGCCTCACCCCCGGTCTCGGTGAGGCCGGCGGAGAACCCGCCGGTGGCCTCCGTCTCGATCGCCGGGCTCTCGTCGTAGCCGACCTCGAACGCGTCGTGTTTCACGCACGCCGCGGTGTGGGGCGGCTCGCCCGCCTCGCTCAGGTCCCGCGGCTCGGGGTGGACCTCGCGGCACACCTCCCTGGCCTCGGGACACCGCGAGTGGAACCGACAGCCCGAGGGCGGATCGATCGCCTCCGGCATCACCCCCTGGATCGGCCTGAGCTCGTCGACCGTCCGGTCGGGCCGCGGCATCGAGTCGAGCAGCGCCGAGGTGTACGGGTGTTTCGTGTCGTAGAACAGGTCGTCCACCTCCGCCTGCTCGATGATCTCGCCGAGGTACATCACGTTCACCCGGTCGCAGATCTCCGCGACGACGCTCATGTCGTGGGTGACCCAGATGAACGAGGTGTCGTACTTCTCCTGGAGCTCCTTGACCATCTCCAGGATCTCGCCTTCGACCGTCACGTCGAGCGCGGTCGTCGGCTCGTCGGCGATGATCAGGTCGGGCTGGCAGGCCAGCGCCATCGCGATCAGCACGCGCTGTCGCATCCCGCCGGAGAACTGGTGGGGGTACTCGTCGTACCGGGACTCCGGCGCCGGGATCCCCACCTCTCTGAGCATGTCGATCGCCTCCGCTTTCGCCTCCTGTGCCCCGAGGTCGCGGTTGATCTCGATGAACTCCCGGAGCTGTCCCCCGACGGTGAACACGGGGTTCAGCGACTCCATCGGGTCCTGGAAGATGATCGCGATCTCGCGGCCGCGGATCCGCTTCCGCATCTCCTCTTCGGTGAGCATCTCGTCGCGCGGGCGCAACTCGCCGCCGTCGCCCTCTTCGAGGCCGAAGATCGTCTCGCCTTTGAACTCGATCTCGCCGCCGACGATCTCGCCGGGGCTGTCCACGAGCCGGAGGATACTGGAGGTCGCGACTGACTTGCCCGCGCCCGACTCGCCGACGAGCCCGACGATCTCCCCCTCGTTGACGTCGAAGGAGATGCCGTCGACGGCGCGGACCGTCCCGTCTTCGGTGAAGAACTGTGTCTTGAGATCGCGTACGCTGAGTAGTGGTTCGCTCATATCAGTTGTTGATCCGCGGATCGAGGGCGTCCTGGAGGCCGTCGCCGAGAATGTTGAAGCCGATGACGGTGATCAGAATGGCGATGCCGGGGAAGATGCTGAACGTCGGCGCGGGGAGCATGTAGCCGCGCGAGGCGGACAGCATCTGCCCCCACGACGGCGTCGGCGGCTGCGCGCCGAAGCCGAGGAACGAGAGGCCGGCGACGATGAGGATGCTCACGCCGACCTGGAGCGTCGCCTGGACCAGCACCGGCGCGAAGCTGTTGGGGATGATGTGCCGGAAAATGATGTTCCGGTCTTTCACCCCCGCGGCCCGGGCGGCCTCGACGTAGTCCTCCTCGCGGATGGAGACGACGCGAGACCGGATGAGCCGGTTGAACACCGGGACCGCCGTGATCCCGACGCCGATCATCGCGAACGTGAGGTCCCGCCCGAACGCGGTCATGAACGCGATGACCAGCACGAGGAACGGGATCGCGTAGATGGTCTCGGTGACGCGCTGGAGCACGTCGTCGACCCAGCCGCCGTAGTAGCCGGAGACGGCGCCGATGACGGTGCCGCCGCCGAGGCCGATGGCGGTCGCGAGGAACCCGACCGTCATCGCGATCCGCGTCCCGTAGATGGTCCGGGAGAGCAGGTCGCGACCGCGGTGGTCGGTGCCGAGCGGGTGTTCGATAATCCCCTGCCCGAACTGGTTCTCCATACCGACCGGCGGGAGGAGCCGCTGGACGTTCTCCGGGTCGGCCTCGGGGTTGTACAGCACCGCCTCCGCGATCGCGTAATCGAGGACGTAGTAGTCGAACGCGGCGAAGATCGCGACGAAGGTCATGAACCCGACGATGTAGGTCCCGATCCGCGCCGTCGTGTCCTGTCTGACCTGCTTGAGCGTGTACCGCAGGCCGACGCGGGCCTCGACCTCCTCGGGCCCGCCGCTCTCGTCCCCGTCGTCCGGCGTGTCGTCGTCCGAAGTCGCGCTGTTAAAAGACATTACTCGTCACCGTAGGTGACCCGCGGGTCGAGGTAGCTGTACGTGATGTCCGTGACGATCACGCCGATCACGTAGACGAACCCGAACACGAGCGTCGTCCCCATGATCAGCTGGTAGTCCTGGTTCTGGATCGCCGTGATGATCAGTCTCCCCATCCCCTGGATCCCGAAGACGGTCTCCGTGAGGACGGCGCCGCCGAGCGCGGTCGAGAGCCCGAGCCCGATGATGGTGATCACCGGCAGCTGCGCCACCTGGAACGCGTGCTTGCGGACGATCGTCGACTCGGGCACGCCGTACGCGCGGGCGAGCTTCACGTACTCGCCCTGGAGCGAGTCGACCATCGACGAACGCTCGATCCTGGTGATCTGCGCCATCTGAAGCGTTCCGAGCCCGATCATCGGCAGGAAGAGGTGATGCGCCGACTGGCGTATCACCTCCACCTGCGTCGCCGCCCCGCGGACGTTCGCCGGGCTCTCCCACGGGAGGACGAGCCCCCGCGCGGGGAACCACCCGAGGTGGAACGCGAAGACGATGATCAACACCAGCCCGATCCAGAACGACGGGGTCGAGACGCCGATCAGCGAGATAATACGGGAGACGTGGTCGGCCGGCTCGTTCCGCCGCTTCGCCGAGATCACGCCGAGCGGGATGGCCGTGACGATGGCGAACGCGAACGCGGACAGCATGAGCAGCAGCGTGACCGGGAGCCGGAGGATGATCATCTCGAGGACGGGGCGGTCGTAGTAGATACTGAGGCCGAGATCGCCCGTCGCGACGCTGCTCAGGTACGCGAAGTACCGCACGTGTATCGGTCGGTCCAGGCCGTACCGGGCGCGGATCGCCTCGACCTGCTCCTGGGCCGGCGTCGGCCCGAGCATGATGTCGACCGGGTCGCCGGGGATCTGGTTTGCCAGGAAGAAGGTTATCGTCACGATACCTATCAGTACGGGTATCGCCTGTGCGAACCGCCGGAGTGTGTACCGAAGTAAACTCACTGTCGTGGATTCCTCGTTGCTTCGATTCGGTTTTTGCTGTCGCTTATCCGTTTCGCTCCCGCCGAGGCACCAATTCGGCGCCGCGAGCGGGCGGCCGGCCCCGTCGCCGACCGCCCCGAAGGGCCGCGTTTACGTCTCGATTCCGACCCGGGCGCGGACCGCCCTGGTCCGCTCTGCGGATCCGATCTCTCGGTCGGCGCGTCCGATTACCGGGTCACCGTGACGCCGCCCAGCTGGATCTCCGTCGAGATCGGGTGCGAGCTGAAGCCCTCCACGACGTTGCGCACGCCGTAGGAGTTGTTCAGGTTGTACGCCGGGAGGTGGACGCGCCCCTCGAGCAGCGAGGTCGTCGCCTCGATGTAGAGCTGCCGCCGCTCCTCGCGGTCGGCCGACTCGCGGGCCTGCGTCAGCTTCTGCGAGGCCTCCTCGTAGTCGTGGAACGTCCCGTTCGTCACGCCCTCCGTCTCCTGGCTCAGCAGGTTGTACGCGAACGTGTCCGGGTCCGGCGAGCCGGACCAACCGAGGGTGTACATGTTGTAGTCGTCCTCGCTGCCGGTGACGTACGCGTCGAGGAAGGTGCCCCAGTCGAGGCGCTGGACTTCGACGTTCTGGAAGCCAGCGTTCTGGAGCCCGTCGCCGATCGAGATGCCGATCTGTTCGCGCTTGTCGTCCGGCGGCACGATGATCCGCCAGTTGTAGTCCATCGGGACGCCGGCCTCCTCGAACAGCGCCTGCGCCTCCTCGAGGTCCTGATCGTGCTGGATGTCGGACCACTCGTCGGTCGGGAAGTCCCACTCCTCGGAGATCGAGGACGGGAACGGGCTGGTCTGTCGGACGCCGGCCGGCTCGACGAAGTTCTCGACCGCCTGGTCCATCGAGACGCAGTAGTCGACCGCCTCGCGGACGAGCGGGTCGCTCGTCGGTCCCTCGCCGCAGTTGAACGCGAGGTAGAAGTACCCGATGCCCGGCTCCTCGGTCAGCGTCGCGCTCTGGTTCGCCTCGACCGTCTCGTACAGCTGCGGCGGGATCGACTCGATGATGTCGACGTTCCCGGTCTCCAGCTCGGTGACGCGCGTCGTCTGCTCGACGATCGGCTCGAACTCGACGGCGCCGATCTCCGGGAGGTTGTCGCTGTCCCAGTAGTCGTCCCACCGCTCGAGCGTCGCGTAGCTCTCCGGCTCCCACTCGCTGAGCTTGAACGGCCCGGAGGTGACCGGGTCCATGTTGTACGCCTCGGTGTCCTCCTGCCGCACGGAGGCGTTGACGACGTTCCGCGCCATGGCGATCGTGAACGCGCCGTACGGGTACTTGAGGTCGAACTGCGCGGTGGTCTCGTCGACGACCTCCCCGGTGTCGATCATGTCCACCTCGGAGGCGTTCTCGGTCTGCTCCTCGACGGGCGCCATCATCGTGTGAACGACGTCCTCCGCGGTGACCGGGTCGCCGTTCTGGAACTGGGCGTCCTCGCGGATCGGGACGATGAACCGCGTGCCGTCGCGCTCGACGGTGGGCATGTCCGCGGCGATCTTCGGCTCCAGGCTGACGCCGTCGCCGTACTCGTAGAGGCCGTCGAATATCCGCCCGGCGATCTGCGCGGACGGCACGTCGTTCATGACCACGGGGTCCATGTCGAGCGGGCCCTTCGCCTGCGCGAAGTACAGGGTCGGGGCGCTGCCGCCGTCGCCGCCGTCGGACCCGTCACCGCCGTCGCCGCCGTCGGACCCGTCACCGCCGTCGCCGCCGTCGGACCCGTCGCCGCCGTCCCCCCCGCCGGCACACCCGGCGAGCAGGAGCGAAGTGCCGGCCGCGCCGCCGGCGAGGACCTTTCGTCGCGAAATGCGTTGTGTGTGTTGTCGACGCATACAACGGTCCTCTTGTTTCACTCTAATAAGTATTTTGGGAGGCCCTGCCCATACGGTCATCTCCGGTTGATTTATCATCATTTTGTGCGTATTCTTTTCCACGAACGCCGTCCGAATCAGGAAGAAACGACTGCCGGGATCCGAAATGCGCCGGTCGGTCCGCGGTCGGACGCGTCGGCCGGAGCGTTCGACCCTCGCGCGCGCCGCGCCGGGCGACCGCTCAGCGCCCGTCCGACGACGCCCCGTCGCTGTCGGTGTCCGTCACGGTCCCGACCCCCTTGCTCGACCCCTCGCGGAACACGAACCGCTGTCCCTCCTCGACCAGGTACGGGCGGAACTTGAAGCGGACGCGCGCCTCGCCCGTGTCGCCCGGGAGCAGTCGCCCCTGCTCCGGGAAGAACGCCGCCGCCTCGGAGAGGGTCTCGAGGTGGACCACGGGCTCGTACCCCTCCTGGATCCGGGTCGGGTGGTTGAGTACCATCACCTCGGCGTCGAACTCGCGGACCGGGTCCGGCTCCGCGTCGCGGGGGACCAGGGCCATCCCGCGCTCGATCTCGTCCTCGTCGACGCCCTTCAGCGCGATGCCCACGATCCGCCCGGCGGTCGCCTTGTCGACCCGGTGGTAGTGCATCTCGATCGACCGCGCCTCGACCTCGCGGAACGAGCCGTCGGGCATGGGGCCGAGCAGGAGCTCGTCGCCGGTCTCGACGGTCCCCGAGTTCACCGTGCCCGACGCCACCGCGCCCACGCCGGTCACCTTGTAGCTGCGGTCGACGTACATCCGGAACGTCTCGCGGTCGGGCGTCGCCCGCTTCGGGAGCCGCTCGAACAGCCGGTCGAGCGTCTCGATCCCGTCCTTCGTCACCGCGCTGGTCCGCAGCAGGGGGACGACGCCGTCGCCCACCTCCGCCACCGCGGTGTCGATCCCGTGGCGGCCGACGAGCAGCGGCGTCTGCCCGGCGTCGCGCAGCATCGACTCGACCTCGCGTTCCACCTCGGCGAGCCGCTCGTCGCTCACGGCGTCCGCTTTCGTGACCGCGACGACGGTCGGCAGCTCGGTGGCGAGGAGGATCCCGAGGTGCTCGCGGGTCGTCTTCGTCGGCCCGTCGTCGGCGGCGACGACCAAGAGTCCGTAGTCGAGCTTCTGTCCCACCAGCCCGCGGATCGTCGTCCGCAGCCACGGCTCGTGCCCGACGGTGTCGACGAAGGAGACGAGCCGGTCGGCCGCCTCGACGACGCCCGCGCGGTCGGCCTTCCGGTGCGGGTTGTCCATCCGCACCGGCTCGTCGGCGTCGTCGGCGAACCCGTACACGGCGTACGAGAGGTCAGCCGAGAGGCCCCGCTCGACCTCGTGGGGCTGGACGTCGAGGAAGCCGCGCGTGCCGCCCTCGCCGTCGTCGGCGCGCCCGGTGACCAGCGTGCCGACCAGCGTCGACTTCCCGTGGTCGACGTGGCCCGCGGTGCCGACCACGAGGTGGTCCTCGTCGGCCTCGAACACGCCGCCGTCGCGGAGGGTCGCGAGGCCGACGAGCCCCGCCTCGTCGCCGTCGCCGCCGTCGCCGGCGCTCCACGTCTCGGCGTCGGCGATGTGGGCGTCCGCCTCGTCGGCCAGGAGGGAGAGCACGTCCATCGTCTCGGAGAAGGCCTCCGGAGAGATCCCGGCGAGCCCGCCGTCGTCGGTGACCCCGAGGACGTACGTCGCCTCGCCGTCGCCGGAGAGCACCCGGTGCCGGAGCTGCGCGACCAGCGACTCCATGCGCCCGTCCGCGAGGTGGACCTCCCGCGTCAGCCGCTCTTTGAACTCGATCGCGCCGCCGTCCCGCTCGCCGCGCTCGATGGCCCGCCTGAGGGCGGACCGGTCAGCGCTCATGTCCGATCGTAGGCGAGGGCCGGGCTTAACGGTTTTCGTGGTACGTGCCCCCACGACACGTGATCGCTCGCTGCCCCTCCGGAGCGCTCCGGCGAGCTATTTAACCGACCGCCGCGGACAACGACTGTATGGACACCTCGGTCCCCAGCGTCGCCGAACGCCGCGTCCACGTGGTCCCGCTCGGCTACGAGCGCGACCGGATCGTCGAACCCCTCCGGCGCCACGGCGCCGACGTCGCCTACCTCCTCGTCGACGCCCCCGACCGCGACGGGGACCGCGGCGACGTGGACTTCGACGCGGCCGGCGCCGCCGACCCCGCAGACACGCGCGTCGACCCCGACGGGCTCACCGACTACCAGCGCGACGCGTGGACGGCCGTCGCCGAGTTCGCCGAGGTCAGGCCGATCCCCGTCGCGCTCGCGGACGTGTACGACGTGCTCGGCGTGACGACGACGGTCGCCGCCCGCCACCGGGCCGGCGCCGAGGACGGCGACCGGCTCTTCGGGAACGTCTCGACCGGGCCGCGGATCGCCGCTGTCGGCGTCGCGCTGGCCTGCATGATCGTCGGCGCGCGCCCGTACAGCGTCGAGCCCGAGCGCCACCGGCACGACCGGCGCCAGGAGCCGCTCACCGAGGGCGTCGCCCGCACCGTCGACCTCCCGATCTACCCGATGGACGCGCCCACCACCGACCAGGTGGCCGTCCTCGGTCGGCTCCACGAGCGCGCGGAGGAGAGTCTGACCACCGACAAGTGGAACCTGATCGAGTGGGCGCGCGAGCGCGGCCTCACGTTCCTCCGCGAGGCCGGCGAGAGCCGGACGGCGAAGTACCGCGCGCTGGAGACGCACGTGCTCTCGCCGCTGCGCGAGCGCGGCTACGTCGAGTTGGAGGACATCGGCCGGTCCGACACCGTCCGGCTCACCGAGGTCGGTCGCCGCGTCTTCTTCGCGTTCAAACACAAGATCGACGGGTAGCGGGGCCGCACTCGCTCGCTCGCCGAACGGTGGCTCCGACGCGCACGGCGTGACCGGTCCGATTCAAACGTGTTGTTCGGTCCGTCCGTACTATCGACGGCTAACGTAGAATTGTGCCCCGCCCTTCGATACAGATGCGTGACGCCCGCCGGGCGGTCGGGGCGCCCTCCCTGCCCTCCACACCGCCTGTCCGCTATCAGCGGTCGGTCGCCGCCCCCAACCGGCGGCGGTCGGTCGCCGCCGGCTTCCGGCCGGCGACGGTCCCCGCTGACGCCGCCGCGGCCGTCCGACGGATCGTCACGAGGCGACGGCGCCGCCGTCGCCGTTCTCCGCCGCGTCCTCACTCCTCCGTTAGGTCGACGTACGTCCGCCGGACGGTCACCGGCGTCACGCCGGCGGCGTCGGCGGCCTCCTGCTGGGTACACTCGGCGTCGAGCTCGCGGGCCGCGGTGTAGAGGCAGGCGGCCGCGACGCCGACCGGGTTGCGGCCGTTCGCGATCCCCTCCTCGACGGCGCGCTCGGCCAGCTCGCCGGCGCGGCGCTCGACGGCCGGGTCGCAGCCGAGGTCGCTGGCGAACCGCGGGAGGTACTCCGCCGGGCCGCTCGGCGCGATGGGGAGGCCGAGCTCGCGGTTCATCGCGTCGAAGGCCGCCCGGTGCTCGTCCTCCGTCGCCTTCGCCTCGGCGCACACCTCGCCGACGGTGCGGGCCACGTCGGCGGTGCGGCAGGCGACGTAGACGCAGGCCGCGGCGAACCCTTCGAGCGAGCGCCCGCGGAGCAGGCTCTCCTCCTGCGCGGAGTCGAACAGCGCGCAGGCGCTGTCGCGGACGCTGTCGGGCAGCTCCAAGACGCCGGTGAGCCGACGGATCTCGGTGTAGGCGTACACCTTGTTGCGGTCGCGCTTCGTCGAGATCTGCGCGCGGTTGTGCTGAGTCCGCATCCGGGCGAGCCGCCGGCGCTTGCGCCCCTTCACCTTCGTCGACCGACCGATCTCCGTCGAGAGGCCGCGGTCGTGCCGCGACCGCGTCAGCGGCGAACCCATGCGGTTATGCGGGTTATGTTGCCGCTTCATGCAGATTAAACATCAAACGGAGCCTAATTATTACCAAGACTCACCCGTTACCGACGGGTACGGAATTGCTCCGTTGAGTACCCCAACCGATAGCCGTGACCATGACACCAGATGGCAAACACCCACGCCGCGAGAAACCAGACCGCGAATCGACGCGCCTCACGGGCTTTGCAGAGTCAAACCATGTCGGACCTAAAGCCCATAGCGCCAGCAGAAGCGAAAGCCCAGTACCTTGAAGCAATCCGTACCGAGAAGGCCGAGAGTACGGTTCAAACCCGCGAGTACCAACTACGTCACTTCGTTCGGTGGTGCGGAGAGGAGGACATCGAGAACATGAACACCCTCGATGGCCGCGACTTGATGAACTATCGCAAGTGGCGGCGCGAGGACGGGGACTTGAATAACGTCACGCTCCGCTCGCAGATGTCCAACATCCGCCACTTCATCGACTTTTGCGGGCGGATTGATGCAGTCCCCTCGAACCTTCATGAGAAGGTCCTACTCCCGTCCCTCGATAAGTACGAGAATCGGCGGGACGAATCCCTCTCCGCCGAACGCGCCCGTTCCATCCTCGATTTCCTCGAACGGTTCGAGTACGCATCACGTGACCATGTGGCGTTCCTCGTACTATGGAAAACGGGGATGCGGACGGGCGGCCTCCGCGCCCTCGATGTGGAGGACTACTACCCACGGAAAGGAGCGTTAGAGTTGGTACATCGGCCCGATACGGGGACCCCGCTCAAGAATAAGGAGGCGGGGGAGCGCATGATTGCCCTGGGTGATGCGGAGTGCGAGGTGATAGATGACTACCTCGAACGCAAGCGGGAGAACGCGACCGATGAGCATGGCCGCGACCCCCTCATCACGACCAAGAACGGACGGATGGGGAAGGTCACGATTCGGCGGACTGCATACCGCCTCACGCGGCCCTGCATCTACGCAGGGGAGTGTCCCCACGATAGGGACCCGATGGACTGCGAAGCGCGGACGGACTACGATAAGGCCTCTCAGTGCCCCGATGCGGTGAGCGCACACCCCATCCGCCGTGGGTCAATCACGCATCACCTGGATAACGACGTTCCGAAGGTCGCGGTGAGCGACCGCATGGACGTGTCCCCCGACGTGATTGATGCCCACTACGATGCCGCCTCAAAGGAGGGCAAAATGAACCGCCGTCGGGAGTACGTGGAGAACATCTAACCGCAGAAATCTCTTTTCGTCACCGTTCAACTCCTCCGAAGGCTTATCGGATACGGGACATTTTTCGCTATATATGGGGCCGATTGAGAGGGCCATAGGCGTGGCGGGCGCTATCGGGGTCATCATAGCGGGCCTCATGCTCCTAACCTGCATCCCGCACCTTGGGGAGCCTGGCTTCAATATGCAAGCGTGTGTCCTCCCCGTCATTCCGCAGATAGCCGTCCCCAACTTTCCCCTGATAATTCTCCTTGCCCTGGTTTTCGGGGGATTACTGGTTTGGTCATGGGTGGATGACCAAGGGTTTTGAGCAGGGGAATTTATACGCAGAGATAGTCTCGTATTCTGATATGCCTGGCCGCATCCTCGGTATTATCGCACTCATCGGCATCGGAATGTTCGCAATTGGACTATTCGCCCTTTCAGGGTGCATTAACGGTGACATCGGCAATTTGGCTCAATGCCAGAGTGACCTACTCCTCACGGCAGTAGGTGCGATGATTACGATAGCGGCGGGAGGTGGAGGCGCGGCGGCGGCTTAAATTGAGCCGCTATTTCACTCTAAACCAGTCCTCCAAGTGTCTCCGAGTGAAATAGCCGTCTCCAAGGTCTACTTCGAGAGTTGGGCTATTCACGATGAACTCGTTGACCCTGATGTCGCGTGCGAGTTGGTAATGGAGTTGGTTCTCATCGTCCAATAGTGCGAGGTTGATGAGAACCGCTATAACCACTACCCCAATGGCGGGGAGGGAGCCGTCCCCGAGAATAGCAGAGAAAATCCACTTGATATGCGGGTATAGGATAATCGCACCAACGACGAGAGACGAGTATAAAATATGTGATATTTGGTAGTAGTCCCTACTGAGGCTTTTTTGCTTCATGTAGTGGAGGAAACCCCAAGCCCCGAGGAGCAAACCAAGGTCGACATATAGCCCAAGCCATAATCCCGACTCTCCGATAGTGAGGAAATGGACGTTGAGGGCCAGTGCGTTCGTAAAACACGTTACTCGGCTCACGTAGTGTTTCTCGACCACGTACCCGATGAGGAGCAAGGAGAGTTCGGGAATAAGGGCCGCGAGCGACGTGGGGAGTAGGTCAATGAGCATATTAGGAACGTTCACTATCCAGACACCATTAGATTACCCCCTGGATAGATTCGATTCACGTAGCGGGCGCAAATCCACCCCATACCCACCCGCGTATGGGACCCGTCCGCTCACTAATCTTGACGGGGGGAGGACACGGAGGTGCGACCGAGTTCCGATGCAACTCGTTCGGTTACGCGGAGGATGTTGCCGCATCTGACGCGAGTGCATTACCTTGGAGAATATCACCCGCCTCGAATCGGCCCGTTCGTAGGTAGGTTAGTGAGCCGAACGGCACGCCGCTAATCGGGATTTTGGCCTTTTTGAGCCCGCTAATCGAGATTCTGTCCCTTCATCGAGTGTGCTATGCAACCACGTGATTTCGTTGGTCCTCTGCGGGGTTGATGTCGATGTCGAATACCTCCCGCAGTTGGTCGATGCCCTTCTTGGGGAGAGACACCACGCCCTCCCGTACCGACGGGACGAAAAACGTCTCGCCGTCGCCCTCCGCGAGTCGCCCCGTCTGAATCCCGTAATCGTGAAAGAGGCGACGGAGGTGGTCCCCGCTAACGCCCGTGTCCCTCGTATCGAGGTGGAGAGACGGGAGAATAGCGGAGCCGTGATAGGCCCCGTGGAACTCGATAAACCACGTCACGACGTTGGGGGTCAACTCCGTAACGTCGTTCCCGTCCTCGTAGGCATCGAGGCGCGGATGCGGCATCGTGCGGAGCGCGTATAGGTCCGCACACTGCTCCGCCGTCACGTCCATGTCGGGGTACTTAGCCGCCAGGTGCTCCGCCTGCTCCGCCGCCGTCGCCTCAAGACGGAGGGACGTAACCAGGTCATCGAGACGGGCCGCCGCCGCTTTCAGAAACTCCACGTCGGTCGAGTAGTGCGTAATCGAGTGGTGCGCGCCCTCCGTCTCGACCGTGGCCCCATCGAGGAGGAGGAACCGCACGGTATCGAGTTGGTCCTCACTCAGGTCGGGGCGGTGGTCCTCGTTGAAAGCGTAGTGTTGCGCGATTCTCTCGTATTCTTCACCGCAGGTCGGGCATTTCGTCGTCATAGTTTGGTCAATAAGTGGGCTAAATCGCCGTTCTAACGGGGTATGAGGGTCGTTGCGAGCCGTTTTCGCCAGACGTTTGCCCCCATCCGTCGTGCAACGAGTTTCGCCCGTCCCACCACGGACTAGGGAGTTGAATCTTGAGCGGGCCGATTTCGTGTATCTTCACGTGTAACGTCACGTCGATGACCACGGATAAGCGACTCAAGCCAGCATCAACGGTCCTCAGTCCCTCACACCGTCACGGCCCTATCTCCCCGCCGTCCCCAGGTATATGATATTACGTCAATTACCACACTTAAGGGAGTGAGAGGCGGCCCTCCCCGCCCGTCGTGCCGTCGCATCGAGGAGCACGCGGGCGGCGGGCAAGTCTGATTGAACCTGGGGAAACCTGGCCGATTCTCTTTAAAAGGGACACTCTGACTACGATGGAAGTAGTGGGGGAGCGTTGAACGCGAGTGGCATTAGGACCACTCCCCGAGACGCCCGAAATCGCCCGTCTCTCACTTTTATTACGCAGTAAGTGAGGAGACGCGGTGAACGCGCGTGGCACTTATAAGGCGTGTTCGACGTGACCCCAACTGAGAGGAGATTACTGCAAGTTATGACCCGAGAAAAACGTGTCCGCCTGAGCGCGGACGAACTGGCGACGGCAAAGGCAACCCGTGATGCGGTTTTCGGGGACGAATCAGTGGCACTTGGCCACGTCATCGACGTGGCGTGCCGCAACCTCGTTGCGGAGGAGGTAGGCGAATCGCACGATGACGGCGGGGTGAATTTCTGATGAGTGAGATTCAGGCGGTCCCCATCGAGAACCCTGAGGAGGGGGACACGGTGGAACTCCCCAAGAAGGTCGGGCGCGTTGACGCCTGGCACGACTATCGGGGGTCCGCGGGCGGTACTCGATTTGAGATGACCGTGGTCGGGAGGGGCGAACTCGCGGAGTACGTCCTACTGAGCACGAGCATCGGGGAGAGTGAAATCGAGGACGGCGCGCAGGTCCTTGCGACGGACGTGGAGCACGCGGCGGTTTGGTACGCCGTCCCGCGCTCCGCATACGGAGCGGGAGGTAACTGAGCATGACCACGCACATGGACACCACGGCAATCGAGGAGGCAAAGGCGAGTAATCGAGACGGCGGCCCGCGAGAGGACCGCCCCGAGGAGGTGGATGCGTTCCTCGAACCCGAGGAGGCGGTCGGATTCGAGGAGGGGCTACCCCTTCTTGACCGTCCGTATGAGGAGTACCCCGATGACCCCCTCACGCCCGATGCGGGGGCGGACGTGGCGGCCCTGGCAGGCCACGAACTCGTTGGGTCCGTGGAGGACCTTGCCGCGGAACTCGATACGACGGAGGGCAAGGCCCGCACCGCCCTCCACCTCCACGACGTGGAGGAACCGAGCGCAGGCGGTTCGTCCGATTCGGTGGAGCGGGAGGGTGTTATCGAGGTGCCCCTTCACGGGGTCATCGACGTGGAGCACCTACGGACCCCAGTGTACGCCGATGCGCGCCTCCTTGAGCATCTATACGTCCGATGCGGCATGAGCATCCCCGAGATTCGGGAGACGCTTGAGGAGGGCATGAACGCGGGACGGGGCGGGAATAAGTCCCGTTGGTCCGTCACGGAGGCGGAAATCCGTTCCGCGTTGGAGGATGTCGCCCTTATCAGTGGTACGGACACCGAAGGGGGCGACTCCGAGAGGCTACGCCTGGGAGGGGCCACGCACGACTTTAGCGAGAGTGGCGATACCTCCCCGTCGGGTGGTCTGACGGTTTCGACTTCGGATTTCGAGTGAGGGTCTAACGACCGCGGTATCGGTCGGGTGTGGCGGTGCGTCGCACGTCCCAAGCGCAACGCAATCAGCACCAACGCACTCAGACCATGAGTACGCAGACCCAACACACGAACACCGAGGAGCATAGACTATCGAGGGACCCCGAGGACACCGACCGCGGTTGGTCGGATGGCCAGTGGGATGCGGAGCGGTTCGACCTTCGGGCGGATGACCCCGAGGATGACGGATTAGGTGGTCAGATTGCCGCCCGCGATTGCAAGACGGAGAAGTGGCGGCGGCTCCGCAAGGTCGATGAGGGGTGGATTGAGTACGACGGTCGGGAGTACGACCGTGAGGAGGCGCGGAAACTCCGCAATCGGACGGTCGATTCGGACGGACGCACGGAGCACATTTTCAAGATGCACCGTGCGGACACCGTGTGCGACCGCCTCAACGTCCGTAGCGCAACCCGCAACGAGACACGGCAAATCGTTGCCCGAACGGATTGCACGGGCCACTCCCTGGAGAAGGTCATCACTGGCGCGGCAATCGTGGCCCGAGACGCACACGTGGCCACGCGGTTGGCGCAGGCGAGTGAGTCGGTCGATGAGCCGCTCAGTGGCGCGCTCCGCCGTCTCGATTCACTCGATGACCGCGAGGACGTGGGGCAAACGCTAGATAATCTGGCGGCCCTGGCGGACGATGACGGTCCCGTGGCGGCCCTCCTTGAGCGGCGGTTAGTCGATGACCCCGCCGTGGTCGAACTAGCGGAGGAGTACGGCTTTAGCATCGAGAACGCCCGCGCAGTCCACTGGGGAGGTGAGGACGATGCGTGAACCGTACACCAACGAGGACCACCACTGGAATATCCGCGTGGCTCACGATGAAATCCTCCGCCGCCTGGTGGAACTCGATAAGCCGTGGTGGGACCGCGCGGTGTTAGCGTTCCTCCACCACGAAAAGAAGATGTCGCAGGCGGAGATATAGTAGTTGCTAGAAATAATTACTCACTTTTGGAATCGAGAGTTGATCAAGAGCACTGTCGATCGCTGTTGTAAGTTCGTCGAGTGAGTCGAAAAAGCGGTTGCTGAGAGCTGCTTGGAGCTGTC
>NZ_QPLS01000013.1:0-102160 GCF_003665955.1 Halorubrum sp. Atlit-28R | reverse complement strand
GAGAAGCCGTTGTGGGTCCGTGAACATTCCTGTCCTGCCTGCGGTTTCGAGACGGATAGAGATGCGAACGCGGCGTGGAACATTCTTTCTCGCGGTATCGAGCAAGTAGGAGCGGGACGCTCCGAATCAACGCCTGTGGAGACTGCGCTCCCTACGGGAACCACCACGGTTTCTGCAAAGCGCGTCGTGGAAGCAGGAAGCCCTACCCTCAAGGAACGAGCCGCATCAGCGGCGAGTGAGTAGGGTAGGGTAGTTCACCTGTCGTCGAAGGTCCGTTCGGGAGCGGTGACGAGCCGCTGTGGCTGGAGGTGAAAGCGGAGTATCCCGACGACGGGCCCGACTCGTCCGAGAATGAAACCGTCGTCACCCAGCCTCTCGGCGAGGGGTACAGCGGCTGTATCTACGTGGTGGTCCTCGGGCGCACCGCCGGTGGCGTTTCGTTCCTCGTCGACCCGGCTGACGAGGTCCTGTCCAGAGAGACTCGGTGTTGAACTCCGGCGGGACATCGCTGTTAGCCGGTTTATAACTAATCGACCGCGGATCGACGGTGAGTGCCTCCAAAGCCCCAACCGTGAGGCGTTCGGACGCTCGCTGCGCTCCTCGCGTCGCCTCCGAACGCCCTCACGGTTGCCCCTTTGAGTCCCACCCGACAGCGACCGCACAGCGCCTCACGCCTCCCCAGCCTCGTCAGTCGCCTCCGCTCCGCTCCGGCGACTGACTCCCTCGCGCGGTGCTGCTCGCGGCCTGTGGCCGCTCGCAGGCACGCGCCACCCCTGAGCGTCACTGCTGACTCGTCTACACACCGACACAAGACTCATATGTGTGGGTGTAGTTGTCACGGGTGACGATGCCAGACACGAAATCGGGCCGCGAGCGGAAAGGGAGGAACAAGCGCCGCCAACTCGAGAACCACCTCGCACGGCGCGAACTCGACGCGGACGACGAACCCCCGGAGCCGTACGGAGAGGTGACCGACGCGGAGTTCCTCGCCGAGTCCGACGACGCGGCCCGGTGACCGGCCGCCCTCGGGTCCCTTCTCGCCGTTCGTTCGCCGCCGCGCCTCCCGGTAGTCTCGCGTCGCGAAAGCTTTAGACGGGGGAGCGGCCTATCTCGGCGCAATGAGTCGCGGCCCCGAGCTGATCATCACGGAGAAAGACAACGCGGCGCGGCGCATCGCCGACATCCTGAGCGGCGAGTCCGCGACCGCGGAGCGGATGAACGACGTCAACGTCTACGAGTGGGGCGGCAAGCGGTGTATCGGGCTCTCCGGCCACGTCGTCGGCGTCGACTTCCCGGCCGAGTACAACGACTGGCGCGACGTGGAGCCGGTTGAGCTGATCGACGCCCCCGTCACGAAGACGCCGACGCAGGAGGGGATCGTCGCCGCGCTGCGCCGGCTCGCCCGCAACGCCTCCCGCGTCGTCATCGCGACCGACTACGACCGCGAGGGCGAGCTGATCGGCAAGGAGGCGTACGAGCTCGTCCGCGAGGTCAACGAGGACGTGCCCGTCGACCGCGTGCGCTTCTCGTCGATCACGGAAAACGAGGTCCGAGAGGCGTTCGCGAATCCCGACGACCTCGACTTCGAGCTGGCGGCCGCCGGCGAGGCCCGCCAGACCATCGACCTGACGTGGGGCGCCGCCCTGACCCGCTTCCTCTCGCTGTCCGCCCGACAGATGGGCGACGACTTCATCTCCGTCGGCCGGGTCCAGGGGCCGACGCTCAAGCTCATCGTCGACCGCGAGCGGGAGATCCAGGCGTTCGACCCCGAGTCCTACTGGGAGCTGACGGGCGAGTTAGCGAAGGCGGGCGGCGACCCGTTCGAGGCGCGCTACTTCTACCTGAACGACGAGGGCAACGAGCGCGAGCGCGTCTGGGACGAGGCGGTCGCCGACACGCTCACCGAGGCGCTCGCCGCGGCCGAGGCGGCGACCGTCGACGACGTCGACCGCCGCACGCAGACCGACGACCCGCCGACGCCGTTCAACACCACCGCGTTCATCCGCGCGGCGGGGTCGCTCGGCTACTCCGCGCAGCGCGCCATGTCGCTCGCCGAGGACCTCTACACCGCCGGCTACGTCACCTACCCCCGGACCGACAACACGGTGTACCCGGACGATCTTGAGCCCGAGGAACTGATCGAGGACCTCTCGGCGGCCTCGACGTTCGGCGCGGACGCCGCGAGCCTGCTCGACGGCGACGGCGACATCGAGCCGACCGAGGGCGACGAGGAGACGACGGACCACCCGCCGATCCACCCGACCGGCGAGCTCCCGTCGTCGTCGGACCTCTCCGACGACGAGTGGGAGGTGTACGAGCTGATCGTCCGCCGCTTCCTCGCCACCTGCGCCGACCCGGCCACCTGGGAGCGGCTGCGCGTGGTCGCGCTCGCGAACGGCGAGGCGACGCCGATCGCCGCGGACGCGGACGGGCTCGCCGCGCTCCGCGACCCCGAGGACGCGGCCGGGCCGGCCGACCTCGTCGCGGACGGCGGGCTGCGGCTGAAGGCCAACGGGAAGCGGCTGCTCGAGGCCGGCTACCACGACGTGTACCCGTACCGCTCCAGCGACGAGCGGATCGTGCCGGACGTCGAGGTCGGCGAGACGCTGTCGCTGTCGGACCGGGCGACCGAGGCCAAGGAGACGCAGCCGCCCCGGCGGTACGGGCAGTCGCGGCTCATCGAGGAGATGGAGAAGCGGCAGCTCGGGACGAAGGCGACCCGCCACCGGACGATCGAGAAGCTGTACGACCGCAACTACGTCGAGAGCGACCCGCCGCGACCGACCCGGCTCGCCGAGGCGGTCGTCGAGGCCGCCGAGGAGTTCGCCGACCGCATCGTGAGCGAGGAGATGACCGCCCAGCTCGAAGAAGACATGGCGGCCATCGCCGCGGGCGAGAAGGGCTACGACGAGGTGACGGCTGACTCCCGCGAGCTGCTCTCGCGCGTGTTCGACGACCTCACCGCGTCGCGCGAGGCGGTCGGCGACCACCTCCAGACGTCGCTGAAGGCCGACAAGACGCTCGGGCCCTGTCCCGAGTGCGGCTCGGACCTGCTCGTCCGGAAGTCGCGCCGGGGGTCGTACTTCGTCGGCTGCGACGGCTACCCCGACTGCGAGTACACCCTCCCGCTCCCGTCGACCGGGAAGCCGCTCCTCCTCGACGAGAGCTGCGAGGACCACGACCTCCGCCACGTGAAGATGCTCGCCGGACGGAAGACGTTCGTCCACGGCTGCCCGCAGTGTAAGGCGGACGAGGCCGACGAGCAGGAGGACGAGGTGATCGGGGCGTGTCCCGACTGCGGGGAGGAACAGGGCGGCGAGCTCGCGATCAAGCGGCTCCGGTCCGGCTCGCGGCTCGTCGGCTGTACGCGCTACCCCGACTGCGACTACTCGCTGCCGCTCCCGCGGCGCGGCGAGATCGAGGTCACCGACGAGACCTGCGAGGAACACGACCTCCCGCACCTCCGGGTCCACTCCGGCGACGACCCCTGGGAGCTCGGCTGCCCGATCTGTAACTACCGCGAGTTCACGGCCCGCCAGGAGGGCTCGGAGCTGCAGACCGTCGAGGGGATCGGGGAGAAGACCGCCGAGAAGCTCAATGACGCCGGCGTCGGCGGCGTCGACGACCTCAAGTCCGCCGACCCGGACGACCTCGCGGCCGACGTCGACGGCGTCGGCGCCGACACCGTCCGCGACTGGCAGGCGAAGGCGGACTGACCCCGCTCGGGCCGAGCGCCGTCGCGCGGCCGCCGCGACTCATAAATCCATAAACACATATGCGCGGAGTGTTTCGATCACCGTTAGATGGGAGACGGGAACGGGGATTCTCCGGCCGAGGGGTCGTCGTCGAGCGACGCCGCCGCGACCGGTATCCTCCGGGCGTTCGTCGGGGCGGTCCCGACGCCGACGCTCGTCTGTGACCCCGAGACGCTGGCGATCCGCGCCGCGAACGCTCCCGCGGTCGACCTGCTCGACCACGACCGCGGCACGCTGACGCTGATGGGCCTCCCCGACCTGGGCGAGACAGAGGTCACCGTCTCGGGGGAGTCCGTCGCCGCCGTCGCCGCGGCGGCCGTCGACCCTTCCGCGTCGGACGGCGCTGACGACCGAGTCGAGCGGTTCGAGTGGGACCTCCGGCTCGGCGACCCGGGGCTGCGGGTCGACGCGGCGCTCCACGCGGCGACCATCGCCGGCGACGAGTGGCTCGTCGTCGGGCTCTCGGACGCCACCGACCGGGTCGCCGCCGAGAGCGAGCGCGACGGCGAGCGCCGGCTCGTCGACGCGCTCGCCGAGACCGTCCCGCTCGCGCTGTTCCGCTGTACCGAGGAGGGGACGCTCTCGCGGTGGAACGACCGGCTGGCGGCCGACTCCGGCTACGACCCCGCGTCGCTCTCGGGGCGGGCGCTCACTTCGCTGTTCGACGAGGAGACGCGCGGCCGCGTGAGCGAGTCGCTCTCGCGGGTGTACCGGGCGGGCGAGACCGTCTCCTGCGAGGTGCGGCTGCTCACCCGCTCCGGCGAGCGCGTCCCCTACCGGCTCTCGGTCGGTCCCGTCACCGACGGCGACCGAGTCGTCGGCGCCGTCGGCGTCGGCGAGGACCTCACGGAGGCGTCGCTCCGGGAGGAGCGGCTCGCGGTGCTGACCCGCGTGCTGCGGCACAACTTCCGGAACGACCTCAACGTCGTCACCGGGTTCACCGGTCAGGCGATCGAGGCCGTCGACGACCCAGAGCTCACGGGGCAGCTCGAACGGGTCGTCGACACCGCCGAGCGGCTGCTGCGCCTCGGCGAGACCTCGCGCAAGGTTGAGCGGCTGCTCTCCCAGCGCCCCTCGCCGCGGCCGGTCGCGCTCTCTGCCGCGGTCGAGGCGGCGCTCGAATCGCTCCCGGCGGACCTCCGCGAGCGCGCCGCCGTCGAGGTGGACGTCCCCGAGGGGATCGTCGTCTCCGCGATCGCATTCCTTCCCGAGGCGATCACCGAACTCGTCGACAACGCGGTCCGCCACAACGACGCCGCCGACCCGCGGGTGCGGATCTCGGCGGCGGAGCTGCCGAGCGAGTCGTGGGTCTCGCTCGTCGTCGCGGACGACGGCCCGGGGATCCCGCCGGTGGAGCGCGCCGTCCTCACCGGCGAGGAGACGCCGCTCGACCACGCGAGCGGGCTCGGGCTCTGGTACGTGAACTGGATCGTCACCGCGGGCGGCGGGAGCCTCGACATCGTCGAGAGCAAGGCCGGCGGCAGCCGGATCGAGCTGTCGCTGCGCGTCGCGGAGGAGCCGCGTTCGGGAGACGCGGACGTGTTCGACCTCGACGCCTTCGAGGACGACGCGTAGGTCTCGGGCGCCTCCCGCTCACTCGACCAGCCGCAGCTCGTCGCCGACCGCCACCGACTCGGCCGCTCCCGCCGGCAGTTCGACGACGGTGTCGGCGCGGCCGCGACCCAGCCCGACGAACGGCGCGAGCCGCTTCTTCTCCGTCACCTCGCCGTCGGCGAGCCACACCGCGTCGATCGCGAACGGCACGAACAGCATGTGGAGCCACTGCGTGTCGGCCTCGTCGAAGGGGAAGACCAGGCCGTAGTCGTCCGGGATCGAACGCCGGAACATCAGGCCTCGGGCCTGTTCGAGCGTCGAGCGCGCGACGTCGACGTCGCTCGCGAGGACGGTCTCTCCCCCCGACCCGGGACGGTGAACGAGTCGCACGGCCGCCACCTCGCCCCGGGCGGATAAATAGCCTCTCGTTGCGGGGCCGGGCTAAGCCGGCTCCGTCGCGGGCTGATCGCGCCGGCCTCAGCTCGCGCCGCCGTACGTCTCTTCGAGGTACTCGACGATGTCGTCGCTCTCGGACATCCCCTCGATCCCGTGGTCCTCGTCGACGAGGACCGGGACGCCGGTCTGTCCGGAGACCTCCTCGACCTCCGTCCGGTCACCGTGCGACCGCGGCACCATCACCGACTCGTACTCCAAGTCGAGCTCCGACAGCTTCGTCTTCACCTTCGCGCAGTACGGACAGCCCTCAAGCTCGTAGAGCGTTAGGTTTGCCATCGCCCGACCGTACGGCCCGGGCCCGTAAAGAGGTGCGGCCGCGGATGCGTCCGGCGCGCACGGCCGGCCCGTCCCGGTCGCGGACTCGGGCCTGTGGGACGCTACGGCGCGGGTGGAAAAACGGGGAAAACTCGGAGCGCGTGAGGGGCAGTCGTCGAGCGATCGCGGTCGGCGCGGGCGTCGAGGCTCCGAAGTGCCTCGGCTACGTCGGCGTCGTCAGGCGGTGCCTGACGGGCAGTGGGAATTCGTCTCCGACGGGCGTCACATCGCGCCGCCCATGCCGCCCATGCCGCCCATGCCGCCGCCGGGGGCGCCGCCCTCGTCGTCGCCGCCCGACGTCGAGAGGTCGCCCGCCGAGATGATGTCGTCGATTTTCAGGACCAGGTTCGCCGCCTCGGCCGCGGAGGCGATCGCCTGCTCCTTCGCGTGTGCCGTCTCGACGACGCCCGCGTCGGCCGTGTCGACGACCTCGCCGGCGAACACGTCGAGCCCGGCGTTCCGGTCGCCCGCCTCGTGGGCCGCGCGCAGGTCGACCAGCAGGTCGATCGCGTCGAGGCCCGCGTTCTCGGCGAGCACGCGGGGGATCAGTTCGAGGGAGTCGGCGAACGCCTCGACGGCGAGCTGCTCGCGCCCCTCGACGGAGTCGGCGTAGTCGCGCAGGCGGCGCGCGATCTCGACCTCGACCGCGCCGCCGCCGGGCAGGGTGCGCCCGTCGGAGACGGTCGTCGAGACGACGTCGAGCGCGTCCTGGATGCCGCGTTCGAGCTCGTCGACGACGTGTTCGGTGGTGCCGTACAGGAGGAGCGTGACGCCGTGGGCGTCCTCGCCCTCGACGTAGAACAGCTCCTCGTCGTCGTCGCGCTCGACGGAGCCGACCGCGAGGTCGTCGGCGGTGAGCGAGTCGAGGTCCGTGACGATCGGCGCGCCGAGGACGTTCTTCAGGAACGTCAGGTCGGACTTCTTCGTGCGGCGGACCGCCAGCACGCCCTCCTTCGCGAGGTAGTGCTGCGCGAGGTCGTCGATGCCCTTCTGACAGAAGACCACGTCGGCGCCGGAGTCGACGATCTGGTCGACCTTCTCGCGGAGCTGCTGTTCCTCCTGGTCGAGGAACTTCTGGAGCTGGTCCGGTGAGTCGACGTTGACCGAGGTGTCGACGTCCGCCTCCTCGACCTCGATCGGGTCGTTGAGGAGGAGGACGTCGGCCGCGTCGAAGTCGGTCGGCATGTCCTCGTGGACGGGGTCCTTGTCGATCGCCGCGCCGGAGAGGAGGCGCGACTCGCCCGCCGCGCGGCCGGTGCGCGTCTCGATGTTGAGGTTGGCCAGGTCGACCACATGGGAGCCGTCGTCGGCCTCGACGGTGACGCCCTGTACCGCGCGGACGACGAGGTCGGCGAGCACGTCCTTGTCGAGCTCGGCGCCCTTGCCCGTCATGGAGGTCTCGGCGACGTTACGCAGGGTCTCCGTGTCGTCGGGGTCGACGGCGGTCGCGACCTCGTCGACCTGCTCGCGGGCGTACTCGCTCGCGAGGTTGAAGCCCTTGATCACCGCCGTCGGGTGGATGTCCTGTTCGAGGAGGTCCTGCGCGTTCTTCAGCAGCTCGCCCGCGATGGCGACCGCGCTGGTCGTCCCGTCGCCGGCCTCGTCCTCCTGGGTCTCGGCGACCTCCACGACCATCTCGGCGGTCGGGTTGTCGATGTCCATCTCCTGGAGGATGGTGACGCCGTCGTTCGTGATGGTGACGTCCCCCATCGAGTTGACGAGCATCTTGTCCATCCCCTTCGGTCCGAGCGTCGAGCGGACCGACTCGGCGACGCCGCGCGCCGCGGAGATGTTGTACTCCTGAGCGTCCTTGTCCTGGACGCGCTGGGCGTCCTCGCCCATGATGATCATCGGCTGGCCCTGCTGCATTCGCTGACTCATACAGCGTTTGATTGATTGTGATTCTATATAAATCCCTCGTTGAGGGGCTATCGCCCGCAGCCCGTCTGCGACGGAACGACTCGCTCGAAAACACCGGACTCCGACGCCTCGGGCCGAAATTCATGCGGAGAGTTAGCATTGCCCTCTGTCGGCGCGAGAGCGCCGATTCGGCGGCATTTATATACTCGCGTTCCGCGGGACCGTTATCCCGGTATCCCGCCGGCCAGGAGCGCGGCGTCGACGAGCAACAGGACGGCCAGCCCCGCGCTCGCGAGCAGGTAGGGGCGGGCGACGGAGGCCAGCCGGGCGGACCCCGGGACGCCGCCGACCCCGGCGAGGGCGTCGACCGGGAATCCCTCGGCCATGTACCGGCCCCACCCGAGGTCGGGGTCGACCTCGCGGCGCATCCGGAGGACGCCCAGTTCGACGAGCCCGTTCATCGCGCCCCACAGCGACAGCATCGCGAGGACGGCCCACCCCCGGCCGGTCGTCGCGAGGGTCCCGAGCGGCGTGTACAACCGCCAGATCATGTACGCGCCGGTGACCGGGAGGACGACGCCGGTCCACCGCGTGACCATGAGGAGCCGGTGGGCGGCGTCGACGAACGCGGCGCGGCCGAGCGTCCCGTCGGTCGCCCGCGGCAGGGTCGCGTAGACGACGTACAGCGTCGCGCCGGTCCACAGGGCGCCGGAGAGCACGTGGAAGACGAAGGCGGTCGCGAGCAACACGCGATCGGCTGGGAGCGAGAGCGGCAAAAAGGCCGTCCCGGACAGGATCGGTTCGGTCGCCGCGGCCCGGCCTCGCGTCCCGTCGGTCGGGCTCGCCTCTCGTCGACCGAATCCATCCCTCGTCCGCCGAATTCACTCCTCGTCCACGGGCACCGCCTCCAGCGTCGCCTCGACGACCCGGACCGCGCTCGCGCCGTCGCGCCGGGAGACGACGCAGACGAGCGCGTCGCCGGCCACGCCCGCGGCCGCCACCTCCACGTCCGCGGCGCCGAGCCGCCCCAGCGCGTCCGCCAGCGCCGCGGCGTCGACGTCGCCGGTCGCCAGGATCGCGGTGCGGTCGCCGCCCTCGACGACCGCCGCGTCACCGACGCGGAGGAGGGGATCGGCGTCTGCCCCGTCGCCCTCCGCGCCGTCGTTCGCCTCGGTCGCGTCGTCGGCGATGCTCACTCCGCTCCGCATGGAAACGCTCGCGGTCCGGGCCTCGGTCTCGTAGGCCGGCAGGTCTTCCCGGAAGCGGCGGAGCGCGGCCGCGATCGCGTCGGGGTCGCCGTCGAGGTCGGCGCGCGCCGCGAGCCACGACGCCGCGGCGCTGTGGTTCACCAGTCCGGCGCGGAGCGCGTCGCGGACGAACGGGCGCGCTCTGACCGCCTCCCGCGTCTCGGCTGCCAGCGACATGCGCGGGGCTGCGCGGCGGGCGGGCAAGATCGTTTCGGTCGGGCGGGGCGCCCCCGGCGACCGACCGTCGTTCCCGTCGTTCCGCAGCCTCCGAAGTCCCTAATAGCGGCGCGGCCCCAGCACGGGTATGCAGTCGCTCGTCATCGTCGCGCACGGCTCCCACCTCAACCCCGAGTCGAGCGCGCCGACGTACGACCACGCCGACACGATCCGCGCCACCGGTGCCTTCGACGAGGTCCGCACCGGGTTCTGGAAGGAGGAACCGCACTTCCGAGAGGTGCTCCGCACCGTCGAGGGCGACGAGATATACGTCGTCCCGCTGTTCGTCTCGGAGGGCTACTTCACCGAGCAGGTGATCCCGCGCGAGCTCCGGCTCGACGGCTGGGACGTCTCCGAGTGGGGCTCCGACGGCCTCTCCGCGGACCAGGCGACGCTCGTCGCCGAAGACATCGACCGCGAGGTCCACTACTGCGGGCCGGTGGGGACCCACCGCGCGATGACCGACGTGATCGTCCGGCGCGCCGAGTCCGTGACGGACGACCCCGACGTGGGCGAGGGGTTCGGCCTGGCGGTCGTCGGCCACGGCACCGAGCGCAACGAGAACTCCGCGAAGGCGATCGAGTACCACGCCGACCGGATCGCCGAGCGCGACCGCTTCGACGAGGTGAAGGCGCTGTACATGGACGAGGACCCCGAGGTCGACGACCTCCCCGAGCACTTCGAGAGCGACGACGTGGTCCTGGTCCCCCTCTTCATCGCCGACGGCTACCACACCCAGGAGGACATCCCGGAGGACGTGGGCCTCTGCGAGGACCACACCGAGGGGTACGACGTGCCCGAGACGGTCGACGGCACCCGGATCTGGTACGCCGGCGCGGTCGGCACGGAGCCGCTCATGGCCGACGTGGTCTTGGAGCGCGCGGCCGACGCCGGCGCCGACCTCGGGAGCGCGCTCGACGACGTGCGCGAGACGACCCGCGTCGCCACGGGGGACTGACCGTGGCCGACTCCACCTCCGCGACCGACGGCGGCGAGGCGGGCGGCGACGACCCCGGAGTCCCCGAGATCGACCTCCCGAGCGACGCGTTCGACGCGGTCCTCGACGCGCTCGACGAGCTGGACCCCGGCGAGCCCCTGCGGTTCGAGGGGTTCAGCGTCGCGCGCGGCACCGAGGGCACCGACGAGGAGCTGCCCGGCGGCTCGCCCGACGAGTACGTCCTCGCCGACGGGAGCCGGCCGACCGGGATGAGCGAGCGCGACCTCCACGAGGCGCTCGCCGAGCGCGCGCCCGCCGTCACCGACTGGTACGTCTTCGAGCGCGTCGTCGGCGAGTTCGGCCCCCGGCGGGCCTTCCTCCGCTGGATCGAGGACGCCGACGGCGAGACCGTCGCGACCCGGTACGCGGCGCTCGCGGCCGGGATCGAGCGCGCCTGGGGCGAACTGAAGATTACCGCGACGCTCACCGACCGCGGCGAGCGCCGCTACGACGTGCGTCACGCCGACGACGCGGGCGTCCCGGTCGACGAGCTCGACGCGTACGACGACCCGCTCGACGCGCGCGACCTGGTCACCTTCGACGAGAGGGGGCGGTACCGCCCCCTCAAGACGGCGCCGTCGCTCGCGGGCGGCTGGGTCTTCCCCGACCTCGGCCCCCGCGAGCTCTACGAGACGGTCGAGACGATATACCCCGCGACGGTCGCCAACTGGCACCGCGAGCGCGAGGGCGAACTCGACGTGAACCACTGGCGGGAGACGATGGAGCGCCAGTCGGGCATCTACGGCGTCGTGAAGACGTGGGACCGCGGCGAGGGGTACGAGCACGTCAACTGGGTCGCGGAGGCCTGTTGCGACGACTCGCAGTGCCTCAAGCGCCGCGAGTGGGAGTACGACGACGAGACGGACCTCGACGTCGACGGCGGCGACGGCGCCTTCCCCTGCCGCGAGCCCTGCTCCGTGGTGGTGTCGGCCGCGCGGAAGTGGACGCGGCTGGAGAGCGAGCAGCCGCGGACCTACGAGTTCGAGCTGACCCCGAGCGAGAAGGAGCAGGTCGAGGAGGTTATCGACGCCGTCGCGGACGGCCGGATCGACGAGATCCGCGAGGCGGACACGAAGGAGGGCGCGAACCGCTTCCGGACGCGGTTCCTCCGCGCGAAGCTGTTCGACGACGAGGGGAACCTCGGCGGCGTGCCGACCGACCCGGACGAGGAGTGACCTGCCCCGCGGCTCGAATCCGACCGGACGCACCCGAAACATCGCCGCGCCCCGCAGGCTTTTCTCACCGCCCCCGGTACGGTGGGGTGATGAACGCCGTCACCCTGGGCCCCGCCGGCACGTACTCGCACCGCGCCGCGCGCGCCGTCGCCGCCGAGGTGTCGTTCCGCGAATCGGTCACCGCCATCGTCGACGCCGTCGCCGACGGCGAGTTCGAGCGCGGCGTCGTCCCCATCGAGAACAGCATCGAGGGGTCGGTCACGGAGAGCCTCGACGCGCTCGCGGAGTACGACGTGTCGGTCACCCGCGAGGTCGTCACGCCGATCCGGCACGCCCTCCTCGCGCAGGACGACGCCTTCGAGGTCGTCGCGAGCCACTCGCAGGCGCTCGCGCAGTGCCGCAACTGGCTGGAGGCCGAGTACCCGGACGCCGGCCTCGAGGCGGTCGCCTCCACCGCCCGCGGCGTCGAGCGCGCCCGCGAGGACGCCCGCGTCGCCGGCATCGGCCACCCGGACAACGCCGGCGACGACCTCTCCATCCTCGCCGCGGACATCCAGGATCAGACCTCCAACGCGACCCGGTTCCTCGTCGTCGCGCCCGACTCCGCGCGCTCCGACGCCGGCGGCAAGACGACGCTGATCGTCTACCCGAACGCGAACTACCCGGGGCTCCTCCTCGAACTGCTGGAGGCGTTCGCGGACCGCAACCTCAACCTCTCCCGGATCGAGTCGCGCCCGAGCGGCGAGCGCCTCGGCGACTACCTGTTCCACTTCGACGTGGACGCCGGCCTCTACGAGGACCACATGGCGAAGGCGGTCGGGGACGTCGAGGCCATCGCCGACAAGGGCTGGGTCAAGGTGCTCGGCTCGTACGACACCGAACACGTGCTGGACTGAGCCCCGGCGCCCGCTCGCCGCCCCCGAACGACGCCGCCCCCGAGCGACCCCGCCCCCGAGCGACCCCGCCCCCGAGCGACCCCGCCCCGGTCCGGTCGCCGCCCCCTACCGGCAATACCGTCGAAGATTCGGGTCGCTTTCGTGCCGGATGCGGGTTACTTTCTCCAAATTATTGAATACATACTGAAACGTTCTCCCGGCCGGGTGTCTCCCATGAACGCGAACAGACGGACGGTACTGAAGGGCCTCGGCGCGGGAACGGCGACGCTGGTCGGCGGCGTCGGAGCGGCCGCCGCCAAGCCGCCGAGCGAGGGGGAAACGATCGTCGACGTGGCCGTCGCGGCCGACGGGTTCGACGTGCTCGTCGCCGCGGTCCAGGAGGCCGGGCTCGTCGACACGCTGAGCGGGAACAGACAGCTCACGGCGTTCGCCCCGACGGACGAGGCGTTCAACGCCGCTGGAATCACGGTCGACAACGTCGGCGACGTCGACGGGCTCGGCGACGTGCTCACCTCCCACGTCGTGCCGGGCCGCCGGAAGGCGAACTCGATCGTCAACGCGAGCCGGGTGCCGACGCTGAACGGCGCGAAGGTCGACGTCGACGGGGCCGATCTCAACGGCGACCAAGCCGATATCGTCGACACGGACATCGAGGCCTCGAACGGCATCATCCACGTCATCGACGGCGTGTTACAACCGTAGCGGCCCCGAGCCGCCAGATGGTCCCCGCCGACGCTCCCGTCCTCCGCCCTCGCGGTGCTGGTATCCACGCGTTTATAGGCCGCTCCGCCGATCGGTACTGTCGATGGAGCCGGTTCTCTGGCAGGTGCTGGCCGGAACGCGGGGGGGTCCCAACCGGGCCCGCCTGCTCCGCGCGCTCGACGAGCGCCCGCGGAACGCAAACCAGCTCGCAGAGGACCTCGACCTGGCGTACAAGACCGTGCGACACCACCTCGACGTGCTCGAAGAGAACGACGTGGTCGAGAGCACGGAACAGACCTACGGCGCGGTGTACCTACCGACCGAGCGCACCCGAGACAACTGGGAGACCGTCGAATCCATCATCGACCAACTGGAGTGAGCATGACCCGAACCTGGAACGCGGCGACTGATCGTGGAATCGGAGGCGACGCGGAATGACCCTGACGCTCGACGTGGCGCGAGTCGCCGCGGGGGTCAACATCCTGCTGTTGCTCGTCCTCCTCGGCATCTGGGGGCGCAGCTACCTCGAAGTGCGGTCGAAGCACACGCTCGGGTCGGCGGTGTTCGCCGCCTTCCTCTTGGCGGAGAACGCGCTGGCGCTGTTCTACTACCTGAACCCGCCGCAGATGTCGACGCCCGCGGTCCGCGCGATGATGTACCTCCAGGTCCTCGAGTTCGTCGGCATCGCGTTCCTCGTCTACGTGACCTGGGACTGACTGCCCTGTCCGAGCGAGCTCCGCTCCGCCCGCTACTCGAACCGGTACGTCGCGCCGTCCGGCCCGTCCTCTATCTCGACGCCGACCTCGCGGAGGGCGTCCCGTAGTTCGTCCGCACGCTCGTAGTTGCCCGCCTCGCGCTCGGCCTCGCGCACGTCGAGCACGAGCTCGACCAGCTCGCCCGCCAGATCCACGTCGCCGCCGCTCTCCGTCTCGAACTGGAGCCCGAGCACGTCGCCGCCGAGGTCCTCGAACGCCGCCACGGCCTCGCGGAGGCCGCGGTAATCGTAGGCGTCCTCGGCCTCGTCGACCCCGTCGACGTGGCGGTTCACCGCGTCGGTGAGATCGAGGAGCGCCGCGGTCGCCTCCCGGAGGTTGAGGTCGTCGTTCATCGCGGCCGCGAACCCCTCGCGCGCGGTCGCGACCGCCTCGCGGAGGTCGTCGTCCGCGGCCTTCGCGCGGGAGTCGGTCGAGTCGAGCGCCTCGACGGCGCGGTCGTAGGTGCGCGAGAGGCGCTCCCAGCGCTCCTCGGCCTCGGCGATCGTCTCCTCGGTGAGCGCCTGCTCGGAGCGGTAGGCCGCGCCGGCGTAGAAGGTCCGGACCACGTTGACGCCGAGCTCCTCGAGGGCGTCCGGGACGGTCCAGAAGTTGCCGATGGAGGAGGACATCTTCTCGCCGTCCATCTCCAGGAGGCCGACGTGGAGCCAGTGGCGCGCGAACGCCTCGCCGGTGGCCGCCTCCGACTGCGCGATCTCGTTCTCGTGATGCGGGAAGACGAGGTCGCGCCCGCCCATGTGGACGTCGAGCGTGTCGCCGAGGTGCGTCGTCGACATCGCCGAGCACTCGACGTGCCACCCCGGGCGCCCCTCGCCCCACGGGGAGTCCCACGTCTCGCCGTCGGGCGTCTCGGCGCCGTGGTCGTGTTTGGCGTGCTCCCGCGCCGCGGTCTCGTTGACGCCGTCGGCCTTCCACAGCGCGAAGTCCGCGGGGTTGCGCTTCTCCGAGCGCTCGTCCGGTTCGCCCTGCGCTTCGAGCGCGTCGAGGTTCTGGTTCGAGAGCTTCCCGTACCCGTCGAAGCGCGTCACGTCGAAGTAGACGGAGCCGTTCGACTCGTAGGCGTACCCCTTCTGTATCAGGGTCTCCGTCAGGTCGATTATCTCCGGGACGTGTTCGGTGACGCGCGGGTACACCTCGGCCCGCTTGAGGTTCAGCCCGCGCATCGCGTCGAAGACGCTCGCCGTGAACGTCTCGGCCACGTCGCGTTCGGCGGCCCACTCGTCGCGCTCGCCGACGCGGGCCGTGATCTTCTCGTTCACGTCGGTGACGTTCTCGACGTGGCGCACGTCGTACCCCTCGTGTTCGAGCCAGCGGTGGAGCACGTCGGCGTGGAACCACAGGCGGGCGTGGCCGAGGTGCGGGTCGTCCGACACCGTCAGGCCGCAGACGTACAGCGTGACGTCGCCGTCGGCCGTGAACTCGACGCGCTCGCCTTCCAGGGTGTCGGTGACGACGAGACTCATTACGACGTGGTTGCCGGGGTGCGCGTTTCAAATCGTCGGATCGAGCGAGACGCGGACGAATCGGCGACAGACGCCGCCAAAGTTCCGGTCGTTCGGCGGTACATGGTCGCCGAGGCGAACACCGCCGAAGCCCCGGCCGGGAGGCGGGCGCGCGCTCGCTGTGCTCCTCGGTCGCTCACCCCGTTCGCTCCCTGCGGTGCTTGCGTCGCCCGCGCCCGCCTCCCGGCCGCCCCTTCGAGTCCCACCCCGCACCGCAACCGCGCCTCTCACCTCCCCAACCTCGTCGGCCTCCCTCCGCTTCGCTCCGGTCGGCCGACTCCCTCGCACGCGCTCCTCGCGGCCGCCGGGGGCGGCCGCTCGGAGGCGCGCGCCACCGCAGTCCAGTTTATAAACACCCGACCTCGCTTCTCACGCCTCGCGCGTCGTCCACTCGACCTCGTAGCCCGCCTCGCGCACCGCGCTTAGGACGCGGTCGACGTGGGCGGGCCCGTTCGTCTCCACCTCGAACACGAGGTCGGCGTCGCCCACGGGCAGGTCCGGGCGGCTGCGCTCGTGGCGCACCGTCCGGATGTTGGCGCGCTCGCCGCCGATCAGGGTCGCTATCTCCCCCATCGTCCCGGGGGTGTCGTCGATGCGGACGGACAGCTCGATCAGCTGGTCGCGGTCGACGAGCGCGTGGGTCACCACCTCCTTCAGCGTCGTCACGTCGATGTTACCGCCGCAGAGCAGCGGGACGACGGTCTCGCCGGCGAGGTCGAGCTCGTCGACCGCGTCCTCGTTCAACAGGGCGGCCGCGGCGGTCGCGCCCGCGCCCTCGACCAGCTGTTTCGCGCGCTCCAAGAGCAGGAGGATCGCGCTCGCCACGTCGTCGTCGCTCACGACGAGGGCGCCGTCGAGGTGCTCGTCCAGCAGGCCGAGGGTGAGGTCGCTCAGCCCGCCGGTCGCGATGCCGTCCGCGATGGTGTCCGGCTCGTCGCGCGTGACGAGTTCGCCCGCCGCGAGGCTCTCCGAGAGGGTCGACGCGCCCTCGGTCTGAACGCCGATCACGCGCGTCTCGGGCGAGCGCGCCGTCACCGCGGTCGCGACGCCGCCCGCGAGCCCGCCGCCGCCGACCGGGACGAGGACGGTGTCGGCGGCGGGCACCTGGTCGAGCACCTCTAAGCCGAGCGTCCCCTGGCCGGCGACCACGTCCGGGTCGTCGAAGGCGTGGACGAACCGCGTCCCGGGGTCGTCGGTCAGCGTCTGGGCGTGGGCCATCGCCTCGGGGAACGCGCTCCCGCGGAGGACGACCTCGGCGCCGTACGCGCGGGTGGCCTCGATCTTCGCCGCCGGCGCCGACTCCGGCATCACGATCGTCGCGTCGATCCCGGCGTCGGACGCCGCCAGCGCCACCCCCTGCGCGTGGTTGCTCGCGCTCGCGGCCACGACGCGCTCGACCGCGGGCTCGTCGGCCCCCTCGCCGGAGCCGTCGACCGCCCGCGAGATCGCGTTGTACGCGCCGCGCGTCTTGAACGAGCCGGTGCGCTGGAGGTGCTCCATCTTCAGCCGCACGTCGGCCCCGCACCGCTCGCTCAGCGACCGGCTCCGCTCGACGGGCGTGCGCTGGGCGATGTCGGTGCCGGCGAGCCGCTCGGCCGCGGCCTCGACGTCGTCGACCGTGACGGGGGACATGGGCGCGGTGTTCGCCGGTTCCCGTGAAAAGAACTCGGATACGGAACGCCGTTTCCGCCCCGGCCGCACCTATCGCTTCCCGAGCGCCTCCTCGAAGACGCGCTGGGCCCGCTCGTACCCCTCGTTCCGGTCGACGATCGGGTGCGGGTAGTCGGGCGCCAGTTCCTCGCGCTCCGCCCGCGAGAGGGTCGGCCAGTCGACGACCTTCCCGGCCGGCACGTCCGACAGCTCAGGGACGTACGCCTTCACGTACCGGGCGCCGTCGTCGTACTTCGACATCTGGCTCACCGGGTCGAAGATGCGCACGTCGACGGAGTCGGTGCCGGTGGAGGCGGTCCACTGCCAGGCGCCGTGGTTCGAGGCGTAGTCGTGGTCGATCAGCTGCTTCGTGAAGTAGCGCGCCCCGCGCCGCCAGTCGATCAGGAGGTGCTTCGTCAGGAAGCTCGCGACCACCTGCCGCGGGCGGTTGTGGACGTACCCCTCCTCGTTCAGCTGTCGCATCCCGGCGTCGACGAGCGGGTAGCCGGTCTCGCCGCGGGTCCACGCCTCGAAGTCCGCGTCCGACTCTCGCCACGCGACCTCGTTGGGGAACGACTTGTAGTTCGAGACGGCGAGGTCGGGGGTGTAGTACAGCAGGTGGTACATCTGCTCGCGCCACGACAGCTCGTAGCGGTACTTGTCGACGTTGCGGCGCTCGCCGCCCGTCACGGCGTCGTAGACGTCGCTCGCGCCCGCCCACACCTCGCGGATCCCGATCGCCCCCGTGGCGAGGTACGGCGACATCCTGGAGACCGCGTGCGTCGGCGCCTCGACCGCCCGCGAGAGGTCGTCGCGGGTGTCGTTGTAGGAGGTGATCCCGTAGTCGAGGAACTCGTCGAACCGCTCGCGCGCGGCCTCGTACCCGGCGCCCGGGAGGTCGATGTCGGCGTCGGGCTCGGGGACCGTCTTCCCGTCGCGCACGTCGGCCAGCGCGTCCGGGTCGGGCTCCGCGTACGGCCCGCGCTTCGGCACGGCCTCCCAGTCGCCGTGGAACTGGCTGTGGTTCGGGTACCGCTCCTCCAGGCGCCCGGGGTCGACCAACACGAGGTCCGTCCGGGAGTCCATCGCGACGCCCGCGCCGGCGAGCGCGTCCTCGACCGCGCGCTGTCGGTTCCGGCGGGCCGGCCGGTAGTGCTCGTTGTAGACGACTGCCTCGGCGTCGTGCTCGTCGGCGAGGTCGACGAGGACATCGTCCGGGTCGCCCGCGCGGACGACGAGGTCGCTCCCGAGTTCTCGATACCGCTCCTCTAAGCGCTTCACGTGCCGGAGGAAGAAGGCGCGCTGACGCGCGCCGACCGTCGCGAGCAGGTCCGCGTCGTACACGAAGACGGGAACGACCGTTCCTTCGCGGGCCGCCGCCGCGAGGCCGGCGTTGTCCCGCGTCCGCGCGTCGCCTCGGTGCCAGAACAGGCGCATACGATCGCCAGGGGCGCCAGCGGATAGTGTCTGTCGCCCGGGCCCGGTCCCGCCGCCAGTACGTTCAAGGCGCTCCGCCTCGAATCCTGTCCCGTATGACACGACGCGATCCCTTCGACGAGATCGAGGACCTGCTCGAACGGATGGGCCGCGAGTTCGAGGAACTCGGCGGCACGCTGGAGGGGGCCGGGCCCGAGGTCCCGCGGTTCCCCGGGGCCCGCGAGGTGGACGTCGACGTGATCGAGGACGACGAGTCGATCACCGTCGTCGCCGACCTCCCCGGGTTCGACGCCGACGACGTGGACGTCGAGCTGCGCGACGACGCGCTCGTGATCGCCGGCTCCCGGGAGGAGTCCGCCGAGTTCGCCGCCGAGGGCGACGACGCGGACGACGCGGACGAGGGCGACGAGGTCCGCTACCACCGGCGCGAGCGCCGCCTCCGGTCCGTCTCGCGCCGCGTCCCGGTCCCCGAACCGGTCGAGGCCGACGCGGCGACGGCCGCCTTCGACGCCGGCGTGCTCACCGTCACGCTCCCCAAGCGCTCGCCCGACGACGACCGCGGGCACACGATCGACGTCAACTGAGCGCGAGCGCGCCGCCGCCGCTAACCGAGACGCCGGCGCGGTCGTGGGATAGCACGCCTCACTCTGTGTTTAATATCTCACGGCGCCTTTCTGTCTTTATGAACACGACGAATCCCTTCGACGAGATCGAGCAGTTCCTCGGCCGCACGCCCTTCGCCGGCGAGCGGACCTGGGGCCGCGACCTCCGCGCCGCCGACATCGACGTCGCCGAGTACGACGACGAGTTCGTCGTGATGGCCGACCTCCCGGGCTTCGACCGCGAGGAGATCGACGTTCGCGCCAGCGGCGATCGGCTGACTATCTCCGGCGAGCGCGACACGGAACGCGAGGACGGGGACCGACGCTACCTCCGCCGCGAGCGCCGTCACGAGTCCGTCACTCGGACGATCGAACTCCCCGCGACCGCGGTCCTCGAGGACGCGACCGCGACGTACCGCCACGGCGTGCTCACGGTGACGGTCCCGCTCGACGCCGTCGACGCGGACGAGGGCCACCGGATCGACGTGAACTGACCCATGCTCGACGCGAACTGACCCGTGCTCGACGCGAACTGACCCGTGCTCGACGCGAACCGAACGACTCGATGCGTCGCGGTCGAGCCGACCCCCGCTCTTTCCGGCCGATGCTTTCTCCACGGACCCCGTGGTAACTCTCCATATGAACGACGCCGACCACGCGGCCGCCAGGCGCGACCTGGTGAACGCGCTCCGCGACCGCCTCGACGCGAGCGAGCGGACGCTGTCGGCGATCGGCGCCGTCCCGCGACACGAGTTCGTTCCGGAGTCGGTGCGCGGGTCGGCGTACGCCGACCGACCGCTCCCGATCGGTCACGGGCAGACGGTCAGCGCGCCGCACATGGTCGCGATGATGACCGACCTGCTCGACGTCGAGCGCGGCGACCGCGTCTTCGAGGTGGGGACCGGCTGCGGCTACCACGCCGCGGTCGTCGCCGAGGTCGTCGGCCCGGGGAACGTCTTCTCGGCCGAGCGCGTCCCGGAGCTGGCGGCCGGCGCCCGCGACCGCCTCGACCGCCTCGGGTACGAGGTGACCGTGTCGGCCGGCGACGGGCGCGAGGCGTTCGCCGACGCGGCCCCGTTCGACGCCGCGTACCTCACCTGCGCGGCGCCGGAGGCGGTCCCGGACGCCGTCGTCGACCGCGTCCGGACGGACGGCCGCGTCGTCGCGCCCGTCAGCGAGCGCGGTCGCCAGCGGCTCGTCCGGCTCACCCCCCGCGAGGACGGGATCGACCGCGAGGACCACGGCGGCGTGCGGTTCGTCCCGATGCGGTAGGCGGGCGGCCGAACGCACAGTTTTAGAGGACCGAGTCCCGAGACGGCGCATGGACGACGCGTCGCTCCGGGCGGACATGATCGAGGGGCTCGAACACCAGATCGGCGAGCCGATCGAGCCGCCCGTGCTGACCGCTCTTCAGCGCGTCCCCCGCGACCCCTTCGTCGACGACTCGCCCCGCGGGGGCGCCGTCGACGGCGACGACCCTCACTCGCTCTCGCTCGCGACGCTGGTCCGACTGCTCACCGCGCTCGACGCCGACGAGGGCGACTCGGTCCTCGTCGTCGGCGCGGGGATCGGCTACTCGGTCGCGCTGCTCGCGGCGATCGCCGGCGCGCGGCGCGTCCACGCGGTCGACATCGACCGCGCCGCCGTCCACGCCGCGCGGTCGAACCTCGACGCGGCCGGCTACGGCGCCGTCCTCGTCGACCGCGCGGACGGCGCCGACGGGCTCCCCGCCTACGCGCCCTACGACCGGATCCTCCTCGAAGCCGCCGTGGTCGAGCCGCCGCGACCCCTCCGCGAACAGCTGGCGTCCGGGGGCCGGATCGTTTACCCGCGCGGCGCGGGCGTCCAGACCGTCGCGGCGATCGAGCCGTCGACCGCCCCGGAGGACGGGGACGACCCGGCGCCGCCGGGGTTCGAGACGGTCGCGACCCACGGCCCGGCACGGCTCCAGCCGATGCTCGTCGACGGCGAACAGCCGGGAACGGAACGCAACCGGACCCGCCGCGAGGACGCCGAGCGCGCCGAGCGCGGCCGGCAGCGCCGACACGGCTGGGAGCAGGACTGGATCGACTGGGACGATCAGCTCTGACCGCCTCTCGCAGCGCGCCGCCGCGGCGTCACTCCTCGACGACGAGCACCTCGGTGTTCCCCCGCTCGTCGACGTAGTCGCCCTCCGCCGGCGGCTTGACGTCGATGGTGAGCGTCCCGTCGGCCTGGTTCGGCCCCAACTCGGGGTCGACGTCGACGGTCGCGATCCCCTCGCCGTTCGTCTCCGCAGTGACGACGCCGTCGATCCGCGCGGAGCCGCCGCGGACGATCACCGTCGCGTCGGCGACGCGGGAGCCGTCCGGGTCGACGACCGCGACGTCGATCGACTGCTCCCCGGGCGTGGTCACCTCCGGCTGCGGCTGCGCGTCGAGCTCCGTCGCGGCCAACCCGTCGATGTCGCCGATCATCCCCATCATCACGCTGAGGCTGGCGACGCCGACGACGAGCGCGATGACGAGGCGGACCGGGAGCCCCTCGATCGCGCGGGTGTCGGTGCTGAACGTCCGGCGGTTCGCGGTGCGCGAGTCGTGTGTTCGATCGGGCATACCCCCCGCTGGCCGCGGCATCCGGTATAAAAGGTCGGCCGCCCGACCGTTTTTATCTCATACCGAGGCCAGCCGTCCGCGTGTACGTACTCGGCCGCGACGGCCCGGAGCCCGACGGCGACGACGCGAGCAACCCCGGCCGCGACCTCGGCGACGCGAGCGACCGCGACTCCGACTGCGGCGACGCGATCGATCGTGACGGCGACCTCCCGTCCCACACCGCCCGGATCGGATCCTTCCTCGCTCGCGACGGGAGCGCGGGCGCACCCGTCGGGGTCGACCTCGACCGCCCGCACGCGGGCGTCGTCTTCGGGAAGCGCGGAACCGGGAAGTCGTACACGCTCGGCGTCCTCGCGGAGGAGCTCGCCGCCGCCGACGGCGTCGCGCCGGTCGTCGTCGACCCGATGGGCGTCTTTGGGGGCCTCGAAGCGGCCGGGGGACAGGTCGTCGACCCCGCGGTCCGCCCGGGCTCGATACCGCCGTCGACGTGGCCGGACTTACTCGGTCTCGACCCCGAGAGCGGGCCGGGAAGCCTCGTCTGGCGCGTCGTCGCCGACGGGGTCGACGGCGGGTCTTCGCCTTCGCTCGCGGCGCTTCAGGAGGCGGTCGCCGCGGCCGACGCGCCGGCGGAGACGCGGCGCGCCGCGGCGAACCACCTCCGGTTGGCGGACTCGTGGGGCGTCTTCGATGCCGACGCGCGCTCGGTCACGTCGCTCGCGGCCGACGGCGACCCCGCCGTCCTCGACCTCGCCGGCGTGCCCGACGCCGCAGCGGCGGCCGCCGTTCGCGCGGTCGCTCGCGGCCTCTACGACGCGCGGATCGACGGGCGCCTCCGACGGCTGCCGTGGCTGCTCGTCGACGAGGCGCACGCGTTCTTCGACGGGGTCGCCGAGCCCGCGCTCCGGACGCTCCTCACGCGGGGCCGCGCGCCCGGCGTCTCGCTGGTCTGTGCGACCCAGCGGCCGGCCGCGCTGCCGAGCGTCGCCGTCTCCCAGTCCGACCTCCTCGTCTCCCACCGGCTCACGGCCGCGCGCGACGTCGACCGGCTCGCCGAGGCGGAAGCGACGTACCTCGCCGGCGACCTCGCCGCGCGGCTCCCCGAGGGCGTCGGCGAGGCGCTCGTCGTCGACGACGCGACGGAGACGGCCCACACGGTCCGGATCCGCGAACGGCGCACGCCGCACGGGGGAGAGAGCCCCCGCGCCAGCCGGCCGTCGGACGCCGAGTAGCGCCGAGGCGGCTCGGAACGCACAAGCCCCCGCGGACACACCGACGCTCATGGAACGGACGCCGTACGGATTCCTGCTCGTCGCGGCCGGCGGCTTCCTCGGCGCGGTCGCCAGGCACGCGGTCGACCTCGGCGCGGGCGAGGCCGTCGCTGCGGCCACCGCCGCCGCGGGCGGCGGCGCTCCGACCGGCGCGGGAACGCTCGTCGCGAACGTCGCCGGATCGTTCGCGCTCGGGCTCCTCCTGACCCGCGCGTCGAGCGACCGAGTCAGGCTGTTCGTCGGAACCGGCGCGCTGTCGTCGTTCACGACGTACAGCACGTTCGTCGCCGACGCGGTCGCGCTCGGGACGCCTGCCGGCGCGTGGTACGTCGCCGCCAGCTACGCGACCGGCTTCGCCGCGGCCGCGCTCGGGATCGCCGTGGGGGGTCGAGACGGCCGATGACCGTCGCGTCGCTCCTCGCGACGGCGCTCGTCGGCGTCGGCGGCGCGCTCGGCGCCGCGTCCCGGCACGCGGTCGGACTCCGCGTCGAGGGGCGCCAATCGGTCCTCCTCGTCAACGCGCTCGGGAGCTTCGCGCTCGGAGCCGTCTCCGCCGCCCCGGTCGGGTCGACGGCGGCGCTGCTCCTCGGCGTCGGCTTCTGCGGCGCGTTCACGACGTTCTCCTCGTTCGCCGTCGGGACGGTCCGGACCGCGAGCGAGACGGGGGCCCGCGCCGCCGCGGCCGTCGCGGGGTCGAACCTCGCGGCCGCGCTGGCCGCGTTTCTCCTCGGCTCGCTCCTCGCCGGGCGGCTCCTCTGACGGGCGTCGACGCCCGGCGTCCGCCCGCAAGCGATAGGTACAGCATCCCTCGGCCCGTACCCGCGTCCGTGACCGACACCGACCGCTCCGTCGACGGCGAGTCGACAGACTCGGCCGACTCTGGGCCGTTCTCCGACGCCGTGGACGCCGAAGACGTCCCCGAGTTCGGCGACCTCTCGATCGCCCAGCGCGCCTTCGTCGCCGCCGCGCAGAACCCCTCCCGCGGACTGCTGGTCGTCGGCCTGTTCGCGTTCGCGCTCGCCTTCTACGCCGCGTTCTGGCTGTCCTTCCCCGCCGCCGCCGGGCTCCTCTCGGCGCTCGCGCTGATCGTCGCCGCCGCCGCCGCCGCCGTCTACTGGCTCCTCGACCGCGTCGCCGGCTGATCCCCGCCCGCCCGTCGGCGTTCCGGGTCGCTACCCCGCACGACCCGTCCCGCTGACTTCACGGCCGCGGCTCGTAGAACTCCCGGAGCGGCCGCCCGAACGCGGGCGCGAGCGTCGCGACCGCCTCGCCGACCAGCACGTCGCGGTCGTCGAACGCCGGCTCCACCTGCGCGCCGAGCGCCACGTCGCTCGCGGCGTCGCTCTCCAAGTACTCCCGGACGGTGGCGAACTCCCGCTCCCGCTCGACGACGTATCGGTCCCCGTCGATGAACGGGCCGTAGGTGTCCGGGTCGACGTCGTCGACGTACGACTCGTAGAAGCTCGCGGCGTGCTTCCGGACCGCGACTGGCGGCCCGTCGTGGCGCTCGACGGCCGGCCGCTCGGTCACCTCCAGCTCGGCGTACAGCGCGGCCCGGGTCGCCCCGTCGGACCCGTCGCGTCCGACCGTCCTCTCCGCGCCGTGCCGCCCAACGTCCCCTGTCGCCCTCGCGGCGTCCGTCATGGCCCGCGCTCGGAGGACGTCGAAGCCGCGGTCGTTCAGCCCGCCGACGATCCCGTCCAGCGACCGCCGGAGCTGGGGCCACAGCTGGTCGTCGACCACGTCGGGCGCGTCGAAGACCACCGCGACCGGCGTCGTCCCCCGCCGGTCGAGGTGGGCGCGCACCGCCTTCGGGTCCAGCGGCTCCGGCTCGTCCGGCTCGAAGAGTTCCTCGCTCGGGGCCGCGAGCAGCTCCCGGGCGTAGTGCTGGAACCGCGCGAGGTTCGTCGCCGACAGCACCGCGGCGACGTTCCGCGTCGGGTCCGTCGGGTCGACGACGACCAGCGGGTCCTCGAACGTCCGCTCGGCGTGCCCCTCGGGGTCGAACTCCACCGGCGGGTGCCAGCTCCGCGCCGACTCCACCAGCGGGACGAACCCGCCCAGCTCCAACACGAGCAGCTCCGTGAGGTACCCCGAGAACCCCTCGGTGCGGAGGTCGCTCCCGTACGCGCCGATCCCCTTCAGGAACGCCTTCGCCAGCACCACGTCCGCCGCGAGGTCGTCGTCGAGCCGCGCGGAGAGGTAGGCGTCGTGGAACGGCGTGCGGTCGACCGCGGAGACCAGCTCGCCGGCGCTCTCCACGTCGTGACAGGGGACGAGGTCGACGTCGAACCCCTCGTAGCTCCCCTTCACGTACGGGTGTTCGGCGTACTCCTCGTGGCCGTCGGGGAGGACCGCGTGGCCGACCTCGAGGCCGTACTCCTCCAGTTCGGCGCGGTCGAGGTCCGCGTCGAACCGGACGAACAGGTCGATGTCGCGGTCGCCGGCGACCCACGTGCCGCGCGCGGTCGACCCGACCTGGACCACGTCGGCGTCGACGGGGAGGTCGGCGATGGCCTCGCGGGTCCGGTCGGTCAGCGTCGCGGCCGTCTCCCGCAGGCGCTCGCGCTCCGCCGGCTCCGGCAGGACCCGCTCGCGGACCCGCGACAGCACCGCCTCCAACTCGTCCATACCGAACGGTCTCGCGGTCCGGCCGAAAACGTGTCGGTCGGATCGGCGCCCGCGAGACCTGTCCTCCGCGGTATCGTTTCGCACCCCTGTGTCCCGCTGATCCCCTTCCGTCGGGCGGAAACGAAAGCCATATCAAAACGACGCGAGTACCCGGAGGTGAGCCGAAGTAGCTCAGTTGGTAGAGCGCCTCGCTGTTACGACGTTCGGCGGAACCTCCCCCGGCCGTCACAGTCACGAGGCGGTCCCAGGTTCGAGTCCTGGCTTCGGCGTCCCTTCGTTCGGCCGCTCGTTTTGTACGATAGCGACGCAGCCGTTCGTATGTCGCGTCTCGCCCAGTACGACCGACTCGAGGAACCACAGAAGCGCGGACAGGCGACGGAAGCGATCGTCATCGCGGAACTGGTCGCTCGGGACGTCTCCGTGCTCACGCCGGCGTTCGACAACGAGCCGTACGACCTCGTGGCCGAGGTCGGCGGCGACTTCCACCGGATCCAAGTCAAAACCGCGTACGACAGTAAACGCGACGGTGCGGTGGAGTTCAGAACCAGAAGCGTCCGTACAAAAAGCGACGGGTACGAGCGCTCGGGATACGAGGGGGAGATCGACTACTTCGCCGCTTTGAACGTCAGAGAAGAGGATGTCTACCTGATCGCGATCGAGGAGGCCGGATCGACGACGACCGCGATCCGGTACGAACCCGCCGCCAACGACAACCGCGCGAACGTCAACTGGCACGCGGAGTATCGGCTTGAGACGGTTCTCGACGACCTCGGGTCGGGGTAATGCGGTAATCTAAAGAACGTCGCTCGTGTACCCGAAATCGACGCGGGCCTTTAGCTTAGTCTGGCTCAAAGCACTCCGCTCATAACGGAGTGATCGCCGGTTCAAATCCGGCAAGGCCCATCAGTTCCAGCCTCGTTACCGACCGGTCTCCGAAACGACCATCGCCGAAATCCGCCCCCCGAACGGTCCCGCCTACTCCCGCTGGAGCGTCACGTCGGTCGCGGTCTCGTTCGCGAGGTTGTCGCTCACCGGACACTGCTCTTCGACCGCGGCGGTCAACTCGGCGAGGGTGTCGTCGGCCACGTCGCCGGCGAAGTCCACGTCGACGCTCGCCTCGACGCCCTGATAGCCCGCTCGGGGCTCCTCGGCGTGACCGAGGTGTTTGCGCGGGTCGAACTCGCCGGCCACCTCGACTTCCACGCCCCGGACGTCGAGGTCGAAGTCCGGCGCCACGGCGCGGACCGTCGCGTCGAGGCACCCGCTCCAGGCCGCGAGCAGGTGCTCGATCGGCATCGCGCCGGCGTCGTCGCCGCCCGTCGACTCGGGGTCGTCCATCACCAGCTCGTGGTCGCGGGCCCGGGCGACGAACGCGGATTCGCCGTCGCTCTCGCCGCTGACTTCCATCCGCTGCGTCGCGTTGGCGTCACTCATCGACCGCGCTAGCGGGCGAGGGGTCATAAACCGTCAAAACCGGTCCGGTTCGTGCCGGTGGCCGTGGCCCGCGTCTCGCGTCGAGGCAGCATACGGGCGTCGAGAGTGTCAATCCCGGCCGGCTCGCCGTCAGCCGCCGCCGCGACGCGTCTCCGGTACCGGCGAGTTCCGCGACCGCGTCGGCCGAAGGAATCCGATTGGCTCGGTCGCCCGCGCGGTACGGCCGCGACGCGCCGTCGGTCACTCCACCAGCTCAACCAGTTCGTTCACGTCCTCGACGACGGCGTCGGCGCCGTTCTCGGCGAACTTCTCGCGGCCCGCGTCGCCGGTGAGCCCGCCGGTGAGGACGCCGATCCCGTAGTACACGCGCGTCTCGTCGGTCTCGTCGGCGTTGCGCGCGGTCCGCACGTCGTCGAGGGTGTCGCCCGCGAACGCGACGCGCTCGGCGTCGAACCGCTCGGCGAGCTCGACGAGCGCCCGCGGGTGCGGCTTCCCCTCCTCCCAGTCGTCCATCGTGAACCGCCGGTCCTCGGGCACGTCGAGGCCGACGCGATCCAGGGCGATGTCGGCCTCCGCCGCCGGCCGACCGGTGAGGACGCCGACGTCGAACCGATCGCTGAGCTCGGCGATCGTCTCGGGGGCGACGAGCGTCGGCTCGTCGTGGATGTACCCGTCCGTCTCGACCGGCGGCTCGCCGCCCTCCAGCTCGCGGTACAGCTCCGCGCCGAGGTACAGCGCCTGGAACGTCTCGCGGAGCGCGTCCCGGTCCCACTGATCGCGGACGCGGGCCTGCGCGACCCGCGGGAGGTCGCCGACGACCTCCTTGGCGGCGTCGAGGCCGCCGCCGAGCTCGCGGACGCGGTCGGTGAACTCCTCGACGTCCATCCGGAGCCCCTCCCGGCGGGCCAACACGAACAGCGCGGCCGCGTCGGTCAGCTCCCAGTCGTTGTTGAAGCCGCCGGCGTCCTTGAACGCCTGGACCGCGTCGCGGTCGATCGGCTTGCCGCAGACACGGTCGACCGACTCGAGGATCGCCCGACGGTAGGTGTCCGCCACGTCCACCAACACCCCGTCGATGTCGAGGACCACTGCGTCGACCTGCATACCGCAAGGCCGTTTGGGGGCGGAATGAACGTTCGGGTTCGCGGCCGGCGTCGCCGGTTCGAGGGACGCCCCGACCGCCGGTTCGAGCGTCGCGACGGAGCGGTCGCCGGGCCGCGGCGTCACCGGGCGACGTACACGACGGTCCCCGCCTCTCGCGACCGCCGCCGGACGTCGACGACCGGCTCCTCGAACCCGAGCGTGGTGAACAGGCAGGCGGCGTCGAGCCGCTCGGCCAGCGCGACGGTCGGGCGCTGGATCTCGGCGGGCAAGTTCCGCGCGTACACGGCGTCGACCCCGTCTCCGACCGACTCGGAGCCGATCGCGTCGCGGATCGCCCGTCCGTCGTCGGCCGCCAACGCCGTCACGTCCGCGGCGGCGACGCGGAGCGACCCCTCGCCCGACTGTGCCGCCGTCGCCGCCTCCCGCGCCGACTCGCTCACAGTGACGTCGACGGCGACGACCGCTCGGCCCCGGTCCGCGAGCGCGAGGGCGACGTCCGGACGCCGCCCGACGCCGACCTCGATCAGCCGCTCGTACGGGTCGAGTGCGGCGACGAGCGCCCGTTCGGACGGCGGCGGTGACCCCACGGCGCGGCCTTTATGACCGCGGCGGTCAAAAGCGGTTCCATGCTCGTGGACATCGTCCCGGTCGGGGAGGTCACGCCCCGAGTGAAACGGGAGGCCTCCGCTGCGCTGCGTTCCGTGTACGACTGTGACGTGACGGTCCACGACGACCAGGCGATCCCGGACTCCGCGTTCGACGCCGACCGCGACCAGTACCGCGCCGAGGACCTCATCGAGACGGTCACCCGGGTCGGCGGCGGCGAGAAGAACATCGGCATCACGCCCGAGGACCTCTACTACCGGCGCCGGAACTACGTCTTCGGCCTCGCGTACCTCAACGGCAGCGGCTCCGTCATCTCCACCCACCGGCTCCGCACCTCCTCGGACGGCGGCGTCTCGACTAAACCCGCCGTCGACGTCTTCGGCGACCGCGTCCGCAAGGAGGTGGTCCACGAGATCGGGCACACGCTCGGCTTGGAGCACTGCGACAACAGCAAGTGCGTGATGTCGTTTTCGCCCACCGTCCGCGAGGTCGACGTGAAAGAGGAGAACCTCTGCGGCACCTGTTCTCGGCTCATACGCTGAGCGCGCGGCCGCCGCTCGCTCGCCGACCGCCGGTAGACGTAAAGTCCGCCCCGCACAAGGGACACGTATGGCCGCAAAGCCGGAATACCGCGACCGGCCGGACGTCGAGGTCGCGCTGCTCGACGCGCTCGTCGACCGCGGCGACGAGGGGATGACGGTCCTCGAACTTCGCGCGGCCGTCGACGCCGACATCGACGCCGTCGAGGAGGCCCTCTCGGCGCTGAAGGAGGACTCGCTCATCACCGTGGAGTCGGACGAGCACGTCCGGGTGTACGCCCACGAGAAGGTCGTTCCGGACCCCGAGGCGCCGGACGACGACCCGTCGGCGGGGCTCGTCGACGCGATCCGCGACCGCCTCGGACTGTAGCCGCCGGAGACGGCGACCTTTTGGCTCTCGCTCGCGTCCCTCCGGCCATGACGCTCGTCTCCGGCACCCACGACGCGCACGGCGCCGTGTACCGCGACCGCGGCGGCCGAGAGGTCGTCGACCACTACGGGAAGCCCGTCCGCGTCGGCAAGGCGGTCCGCAACGTCGCCGGCGTGATCGAGATGGGGTACGGCGTCCTCGCCGTCAGAGGCGACGACCGCGTCGAGTTCGTGGACAACGCCGTCTCGAACCGCGTCCCGACCGCGGACGGCGAGGGGACCTACGCCCTGCTGCTCGACCCGCAGGGCGGGATCGAGACGGACATGTACGTGTACAACGCCGACGAGCGACTGCTCGTCTTCCTCCCCCCGGAGCGGGCCGAGTCGGTCGCCGCCGACTGGGCGGAGAACGTGTTCATCCAGGACGTGGCGATCGACGACGTCTCCGACGAGTTCGGCGTGTTCGGCGTCCACGGCCCGAAGTCGACGGAGAAGGTGGCCTCCGTCCTCGGCGGACCGGGCGCGCCAGAGGACCCCCTCACCTTCGTCCGCGGGTCGATGGTCGACGCCGGCGTCACGGTGATCGCGACGGACGCCCCGCTCGGCGAGGAGGGGTACGAGATCGTCTGCGCCGCCGCCGACGCGGGCGAGGTGTTCGACACCCTGATCAACCGCGGGCTCAACGCCGCGCCGTTCGGCTACCGGACGTGGGACGCGCTCGCGACCGAGGCCGGGACGCCCCTCTTCGAGCACGAGCTGGCCGGCACCGTCCCGAACGTGCTCGGCCTCCGGAACGCGCTCGACTTCGAGAAGGGGTGTTACGTCGGCCAGGAGGTCGTCTCGCGCGTGGAGAACCAGGGGCGACCGAGCCGCCGGCTGGTCGGCCTCGAACTCGACGGCGCCGCCGAGGCGGTCGCCGGCGTCGACGCGAACGCCGACCCCGAGGGGATCGACGCCGCGCTCCCCGACCCCGGCGCGGCCGTCTTCGACGGCGACGAGGCGATAGGCGAGGTGACCCGGGCCGCGGTCGGCCCCGCGACCGAGGTCCCGGTCGCCCTCGCGCTCGTCGCGTTCGACGCCGGCCTCGGCCCGGTCACCGTCCGCGTCGACGGCGAGGAGGTCTCGGCCGCCGCGGTCGACCTCCCGTTCGTCGACGGGAGCGCGGCGTCCGCGAGGCTGCCGACGTACCCCGATCTGCGCGCCTGAGCGTCCCGCTGACGGCGCCCGCCGCGGCTCAGACGACGAAGTCGACCGCCGCGTAGAGGCTAAACCCGAGCGCGAACGCGCCGACGAGCGACCCGACCCACGCGAGGACCGTGTACCCCATCTTCTTCCGGCTGACGCCCGCGTCGCCCGCGGCGTAGCCCGCGCCGACGATCGCGGAGACGATGATCTCGTTGAACGAGACGGGGATCCCGAAGGCGACGGCGGTCTGCGCGATCGCGAACGACGGGATCAGCGCGGAGATCGACCGCCGCGGCCCCATCGAGGCGTAGTCCTGCGCGAGCGCCTTGATCATCCGCGGCGCGCCCGTCCACGACCCGGCCAGCAGCCCGGCGCCCCCGCCGACGAGCAGCGCCCACAGCGGGACCCCGACCTCGCTGAAGATCGGGACGAGGGGGCCGATCGCGAGCCCCACCTGCGACCCGCCGGCCGAGAACGCGACGAGGCCGCCCATCGCCAAGAGGAACCGCCGCTGGGCGCCCTCGCGGTCGCGGCCGAGGTCGGCGTACACGGCGACCGCGACCAGCGCGGCGATCCCGAGGGTCACCGCGGGCGCCCCCGCGCCGCCGATCCCGAGATCCGCCCCGAGGACGCCCGCCACCGACGCCTGTTCGCCGGCCGGCCCGAGCAGCGCGAACCCGACGTTCGCGAGGAGCGCGCCCACGAGCCCGGCGAGCGCCGCGGTCAGCGGCCGCTCGGGCAGCGACTCGCCGATGAGCAGCCGGGCGACGCCGAAGGCGACGCCGCCGCCGACGAACGGGGTGAGCACCCACAGCGTCGCGATCTCGGCGTACTTCGGCCACGCCGGGTCGCCCCCCATCGCGAGGCCGACGCCGACGACCGCGCCGGTGACGGTGAACGCCGTCGCGATCGGATAGCCCGCGAACACGCCGACGGCGACGAGCGCGGCGGCCGTAACGAGCGCGACGATGGCCGCCGCGGCCGTGAGCGTCACGCCGCCGATCAGCTCGGTGCCGACCGCCTCCGTCACGTTCGCCCCCTGGAGCGTCGCGCCGAGCAGCCCGAGGACGCCGACGATCAGGCCGGCCCGCATCACGGAGATGGCGTTCGCGCCGACCGCGGGGGCGAACGGGGTCGACCCCGACGAGCCCGCGCCGATCGACCACGCCATGAAGAGGCTGGCCGCGGCGGCGACGACGAGCGTCGCGGCGGTGACGACGACCATCAGCTCCGCCCGTCGTTGTAGCCCTCGTTCAGCCCCCTCACCGTGCGCCGAACGAGGAGGAACCCGAAGAAGAACAGCCCGAGAAGACCCACCAACAGAAGCACGAACAGCGGCTGGACCGGGAGCATAGACGTGAATCCGTCGGGACGGTGTTATGCGTTTCGGGCGAGCCGACGACCGCCTGAGGTCGGCCGCGGCCGCCGCGTTTCGGTGACTAAAACGCTCGTTTGCGCCTCGGACACCTATATGATCGCGCCGCTCGTAGGTGGAAACGCGACCCCCGCTTCGGCCCTCACACGCCCGGAGACGCCGGCCGACGCGCCGGTCGGTCGGACTCGCTGCCTCCCTCCCTGCCCAGAACCCCTCCCCCGGGCGCGGTCCGCCCGCCAGCGTTCCCACCCGCACCGACTCGGGTCCTCCACCGTGCACGCGACCGTCGGCCGGTCCGGCCGCACGCGGGGCGTCGCGATCGGTCCCCGCCGACGCGCACGACGGCTTCACGCGCCCGCTTCTCGCGTCCGTTACTCAGCGCTCCCGCCCTCGATGCGGAACGTCTCGAAGACCTCGCCGTCCGGCGTCACCAGCCGCCCGTCCAGCCCGTTTCCGCTCTCTCCGTCGACCGGCGTCAGCTCCGCGTGCGCCGGGCGGTTCCCGCGCGGCTGCGCGTGGCTCCCCGGGTTCAGTATCGGCAGCCCGCCCGAGTCGTCGAACCGCGGCCGGTGGCTGTGGCCGCAGATCACGACGTCCGCGTCGCGGCCGCGACCGAGCATGACGAGCCCCGTGTCGCCGCTGCGGTGGCGGTGGGTGACCGCGAACCGGACCCCGGCGTACTCGACCGTCCGCACCTCGGGCACGCGGTCGCGGATCGCGGCGTCGTCGTTGTTGCCGTAGACGGCGCGGAGGCTCGCGGCGGCCGACCGGAAGGCGTCCAACACCGGTTCGCGGTAGAAGTCGCCCGCGTGGACCACCAGCTCGGCCTCGCGGACCGCCTCGGCGGTCCGCCCCTGAAGCCTCGACCCCTCGCGTGCGTGCGTGTCGGAGACGACGACGAGCATACCGTCCGTCCGCGCCAGCGTGGGTTAAAACTCGCGCCCGCCTCCCGGCCGGGGCTTTGGCGGTGTTCTCCGTCGATCTGTGGCTAGCAGGGTACAGAACGACGAGCAGAGGTCCGAAAACAGCCTACTCGTCCAACGAGAGCGCCGCGAGCAGCGACTCCAGTTGGACCTGCTCGTTGGCGCCCTCCGCGATCCGGTAGTCGGCCTCGCCGACACGCTCCATCAGCCGCACCGCCTCGCGCTCGCTCAGGTCGAACTCCCAGACGGAGCGGTGGAGCTGGTCGATCACGTCGCCGCCGGCCATCCCCGTCTCCGTGAGCAGCGTGTCGAGCGTCGACCGCGCCCGCGCGAAGTCGCCCTCCAGCGCGTCGGTCACCATCGACTCGATCTCCTCCGGCCGGGCGGTCGCCGTGATCGCGTACACCGCCTCCTCGTCGACCACGTCGCCGGTCGTCGCCGCCGCCTGGAGCGAGTTGATCGCGCGGCGCATGTCGCCGTCGGCCGCGTACACGAGGGCGTCGACGCCCGCGTCGGTCACCTCGATGTCCTCGGCGGCCGCGATCTCGCGGACCATCCCGCCGACCGCCTCGTCGGAGAGCGGCGAGAACCGGAAGACGGCGCAGCGCGACTGGATCGGGTCGATGATCTTCGACGAGTAGTTACACGAGAGGATGAAGCGGGTGTTGTCGGAGAACTGCTCCATCGTCCGGCGCAGCGCCGACTGGGCGTCGTCGGTGAGGCTGTCCGCCTCGTCGAGGAACACGATCCGGAAGTCGCCGCCGAACGACGAGCGCGCGAACCCCTTGATCCGGTCGCGGACGACGTCGATCCCGCGCTGGTCGGAGGCGTTCAGCTCCAGGAAGTTGCCGCGCCAGTTGTCCTCGCCGTATATCTCGCGGGCGATGGCGGTGGCGGCGGTGGTCTTCCCGACGCCCGCAGGCCCCGAAAAGAGCAGGTGGGGGACGTCGTCCTGCGCGATGTAGCTCTGGAGGCGCTCGACGATCTCCTCTTGGCCGTGGATGTCGTCGAGCGACTGCGGCCGGTACTTCTCGATCCAGATCTCCCGCCCAGTCGCGGTCGCAGCCGCCTGCTCGTCGGCCTCGCTCATTACCGGATCCGAGGGCCGGCGGGGTCATAAACGAACCGAGAGCCGGCCGCGCCGACGCGCGTCCCCGGCCCCTCGTCCGATGCCCGTCCTCGTCCCCTACGTCAGCCGTCCGAACGCCTCGCGGAACGCGCCCGCGGCGTCGCCCTCGGTCTCCGCGTCCCGCAGTCGCCTGCCCGCCTCGGTGTCGAACTCGGGCGCGAGCACGACCGCCGCGGCGCCCGTCGCGACGGTCTCCGTCCGCCAGTCGACGTACCGCTCGGCGAGCCGCGCCGGGAGGTCCGCGCGTAACACGGCGTTCCGCCACGCGAACTCGCGGGTCGCCGTCAGTCCGAACAGCGCCAGCCGGTCGTCGAGGGGGTCGAACGCCGCGTCGATCCCGGCAATTCCGAGCGCCCCGTACGCATCGACGAGGGCGTCCTGGGCGGTCTGAACGAGCCGGGCCAACACCGCGTTGATGCGGTCGTGGTCCTCGAGCTTGGCGCCGCGGTCGGGGTCGATCCCCACGTCGCCGAGGGCGTACGTGAGGTCGTAGGCGATGTGCGCGTTGATGCCGAGCAGGGCGTCCTGCGCGACGAGCGTCTCCCCGCGGGCCGCGGCGGCGAAGGCGAGCAGCCACGGCCGCGGGAGCGAGCCGAACGCCCGCCGCTCGAACGCGACCAGCGCCCGGCGGTAGCGCTCCGCGAAGGCGACGAGGTACGCCGCGGTCCACTCCGGATCGACGAAGGCGCCGTCGTCGATGGCGGTCCGCACGGTCGCCGTCATCCGGCTGTACACCGTGAGGAACACCGCGCGGCGGTCGCCCCGCTCCCGGAGGTATGACTCGGTCTTCGCCAGCCGCTCGTCGACGTCGGCGACGGACGCGAACGGCGCCGCGACGAGGTCGAGCAGCGCCGCGTCCGGCTCGTCGTCCGCTAGGTCCGCGGCGATCGCGTCCCGCTCGCCGTCGACCGCTCGGCGGAGCCCGACGAGCAGCGCTCTCGCCTCCTCGGTCGTCGGGACGGCGGCGCGGATCGGAGTCATGACTGACGGACGGCCGAGCCGTCTGACCGCCCGGTACTCGGTCGGAGCCAAAGAACGTTGCTGCGAGGGGGTCGGCGCCGACTACGCGAACTCGTCGACCAGCTCGGGCACCACGTCGAAGAGGTCGCCAACGATCCCGTAGTCGGCGATGTCGAAGATCGGCGCGTTCGGGTCGGTGTTGATGGCGACGATCGTGTCCGAGCCCTTCATGCCGGCGACGTGTTGAACCGCGCCGGAGATGCCGACCGCGATGTACACGTCCGGCGTGACGACCTTCCCCGACTGGCCGACCTGGCGGTTCTTCGGCAGCCAGCCGTTGTCGACGATCGGCCGCGAGGCCGAGAGGGTCGCGCCGAGCGCGTCGGCGAGCTCCTCGACGAGTTCGAGGTTCTCTTCCTCCTCGATGCCGCGGCCGACCGAGACGAGCACGTCGGCGTCCGCGATGTCGACGTCGCCGCCGCCGACCTCCTCGAAGCCCGTGACGCGGGCGCCCGACTCGGGGATGTCGACGTCGGCCGCCTCGACGGTCGCGTCGCCGACCCCCTCCGCCGGCGGCCACTCGCCGCCGCGGACCGTGATGACGAAGCGGTCGCCGGCCACGTCGACGGTCGTCTCCACCTTCGAGCCGTACATCTCGCGGGTGACGGTGAGCCCGTCGTCGTAGTCGATCCCGACGGCGTCGGTCACGACGGGGACGCCGAGGTCCTCCGCGAGCGCCGGCGCGTAGTCGAGGCCGTTGACGGAGTTCGGCAGCACCACCGCGCCGGCGTCGAGCCGGTCCGCGAGCGTCGAGACGGCCGCCTGGTAGGCGTTGTGGTCGAACTCCTCGCCGTCGTCGACGGCGTGGATCGCGTCGACGCCCTCGCGGTTGAGGTCCTCCGCGAAGCCGTCGACGTCGCCGCCGATGACGGCCACGTGGAGGTCGGCGTCGCGCGCGTCGGCGAGCTCCCGTCCGGCCGTGATCGCCTCGTAGGTCACGTCCCGGAGCGCGCCGCGGCGGTGTTCGGCGGCGACGAGCACGCTCATCACGCGCCCACCCCCTTGTCCCGCAGGACCTCGGCAAGGCGACCCGCGGACTCGCCGGCGTCGCCCTCGATGATCTCCGCGTCGGACTCGCTCTCCGGCTCGTACATCTCGGTGACCGTCAGCGCACTCTCTACGTCCTCGGCGCTCAGTCCGAGGTCGGACAGGTCCTTCGGGGCGATCTCCTTGCGCTGGGCCTGTCGGATCCCGCGGAGGCTCGCGTACCGAGGCTCGTTGAGCCCGGTCTGGACCGTCAGCACCGCCGGGAGGTCCACGTCGGTCAGCTCCTCGACGCCGCCCTCGAGCTCCCGGTGGACGTGCGCCACGCCCGCGTCGGCGTCGACGTCGAGGTGGTTGACGACCGCGGCGTGCTCGAAGCCGATCCGCTCCGCGAGCGCGACGCCGGTCGCGCCGAAGCCGGTGTCAGCGGCCTGGACGCCGCCGAGGATCAGGTCCGGCTCCTCCTCTTCGACGACCGCCTCGAACAGGTCGACCTTCGAGGCCACGTCGGCGAACCCGCCGGCGAGCGCGTCGTCCCAGACGCGGACCGCGCGGTCGGCGCCCTTCGCGAGCGCCATCCGGATCGTCTCCTCGGCGCGCTCCGGGCCGACGGTGACGGTCACGACCTCGTCCGCGATCCCGGCCTCGGCGAGCTGGACGGCGGCCTCGACGGCGTAGTCGTCCCACTCGTTCAGGTCGTACTCGAGGTCGGACTCGGCGATATCGGTCCCCTCGATCGCGAAGTCGTCGTCGGCCTCCGCGACCTCCTTGACGGTCACCAGAACCTTCATGATCGTTACTCAGTCGCTCGTCCTGTAATGGTTTTCGGAACGAGCGACGGCGGACCAGCGGTTTTCCTCGGTTCGTCCGACTCTGGGCGACGGCCGACGCCGCGGCGACCGCCCCGCTGCCCGCCACCACTGCCGCGATCGGCGGGCTACTCGTCGGCGCGGTCGCCGTCGGCCCCTCCGCCGTCCTCGTCGTCGGGCAGCGAGATGAGGTTCTCGCGGCCGAGGCGGAGCTTCTCGACGCGGCCCTCGTCGGCCATCGCCGAGAGCAGCTGCGACACCTTCGCGTCCGACCACCCGGTCTCGGCGACGATGTCGGCCTGCCGCATCCGACCGCCGTTGGCGTCGAGGAGGCGCTCGACGCGCTCCTCGTCCGAGAGCAGCGAGAGGTCCTCCCCGTCGTCGCCGTCGTCGCCGTCGTCCCCCTCGTCGCCCGCGTCGGCGCCGTCGTCGTCCGCCTCCGGTTCCCGACCGGCGCTCCCGACGCCGCCCGGACCCGGCCCGCCGCCGGTCGCCACGTCCTCGCCGCCGTTCGCCGCCGACTCGCCCGGCCCGTCTCTCCCGGGGTTGATCCGGCGGTACCCGACGACGCTCCCGGCGACGAGGGCCGCGGCGAGCACGATCGCGGCCATCAGCATCGTCCACGGGGGGCCCGCTCCGGCGGGGCCGTAGACGATCGCCACGGGCTCGCCCTCCTCGAAGGTCTGGGGCCCCTCGATGATCACGTCGCCGTCCGAGAGCTGGGTCACGGCGCTGCTCGGCGTTCCGGTGACGGTGTACCCCTCCGGCGTCGCCACCTCCAGCGTCTGACTCGCCTCCAGGCTGCGGAGCCACGTCTCGTTGTCCGGCGTCGTCAGCGCGTCCCCGAGGACGAGGCTCTCGCCGTCCCGTTCGAGGAACGCCGTCCAGGTGAACGTGAGCCGCAACTCGCCGACCGCGACCGCGTCCTCCGTCGCGACCTCGTACTCGCTCGGGTCCTCGTACACCTCGACCTCGCGCTCGACGTCCTCGATCGCCATCGAGCGGTCGACGTTGCGGCTCGCCTCGCGGCGGAACCCCTCGAACAGGGCGGCGTCGGGGCCGACCTCGCCGTCCTCGAAGCGGTCGCCGGCGGTCCTGAACGCCGCCGTCTCGTTCGCGTCCGCCAGCGAGTACCGGACCGCGACGGTCCAGTCGGCGCTGCGGTCGGGGTTCAGACCGATTCGGATCCGCGTCGTAGAGGGGGACGTGATGGCGTCGTCGGTCTGCTGGCGAGCGGCCGTCGAGCGGTCCCCGACGGCGCCGGCGACGCCTGAGCCGTCGGCGGCGGCCGACGCGCGGGTCGGGTTCTCGGCAGCGTCGAGGGGGGAGGGGGCCGTGACCGCGCCGTCGACCGCGACGCCGGCGCTCGCGACCAGCGCGAGCGCGACGACGGCGACCAAGAGCGCGCGAAGAGCGGGGTTCCGCATACGTCACGGGCCACTCGCGCGCCGGGCAAAACGCTTTCCATACGCTGTTTTTTGACAGGACGCCCGGCCGAGTCGCCGCTCGCGCTCGCGCGCCGCTCGACGGCGACGCGGGTCGGTCGTTCCGGGCGGCCGGCCGCAGTGGGTGGACTTTTTGTGTCCCGGGCCGAACCGTCGGGCGATGAGAGCCCTCCCGATCGCCGCGGTCGCGGTCCTGTTGATCGTGGCCCCGGTCGCCGGCGTCACCGCGCCCGGCGCCGTCTCCCCGTCCGTCGACTCGGTGGAGTCCGCCGATTCGGCTCCGCCCGCCGCTCCGGACCTCCCCGCCGCTCCGGCGTCGCCCGGTAGTTCGATGTCGTCAGCGGACCCGATGGCCGCCGCCGACCAGCCGGCGCCGCAGCTCGAAACGACGAACCTGACGCTCCGCACGCTCTCGACGCCGCCCGGGGCGGAGACGCGGGTCGGCACGTACGCCCGCGGCCCCGACCTCGGCTCGGCGCTCGGGTTCGCGACCGCCGACGCCGACGCGGCCGTCGAGACCGCGGCCGTCGTCGACCGGATCGAGGGCGCCGAGGCCGGCGTCGAGCGCCAACAGCAGATCCTCGTCGAGATCAACCGCGTCGAGCGCGCGGAGGTGGCGCTGTCCAGCCGCCAGGCGGACGCCTTCAGCGCGCACGCCGCCGGCGAGATGAGCGACCGCGAGCTGGTCGACGAGCTCGTCCGGGTGGCGGCGACCGCCCGCGAGTACGACGAGCGGCTCGAGGCCATCGACGCGCTCGCCGAGTCGACGGACGGGTTCAGCTCGCCCGGCCGGCTCGACGAGCTTCAGGTGGCGCTCCAGGTGTACGAGGGGCCGGTCCGCGACCACGCGCTCGCGACCGCTCGCGGCCAGTCCTCCCCGAACGACATCTACGTCGCGTCGAGCGAGGACGCCGTCGTGCTCGCGACCGTCGTCGACGGCGAGTACGTCCGCGAGGTCTTCCGGACCGACCGCTGGGACCGCGGCGGCGGCGACATCTCGAACGACGCGGCGATAGCGATCACCGAGGCGTCGTACCCCGAGACGGCTGCGCTGCGCGAGCCCGACGCGTTCGGCGCGGGCGCGGTCCAGCGGATCACCATCCCGCACGAGTTCGGCGTCCTCCGCACGTTCGTCAGCGGCGGCACCGAGCAGGTGTTCGTCGAACACCAGCGCGTCGACCTGGCCGCGTTCCCCGACACCGAGCCGGTCGCGGCCGCCGGCGACGGGTTCAACGTCACCGTCGAGCGGACCTACCCCGGCGGGCCGGTGACCGTGACCGTCCTCGACGACGAGACCGGCGAACCGGTCTCCGGCGTCACCGTCACCAAGTCCGTCGGCGGCGGCGACAGCCGGGCGATCGGCGCGACCGACGAGAACGGCGTCGTCCGGACGCTCTCGCCCGCCGAGCCGTACCGCATCACGGTCGTCGACGAGCCCCGCGTCGTCGTCCTCGACGGCATCGAACCCCTCCCGACGCCGCGGCCGGTCGGCAACGAGTGACCGCCCGGGGCCGACGCTTTTACCCGAAACCGCCCCACCGCCCCCGTGTCACCAGTTGCTCGCCGCGCCCGAGGGATGGCGCCCGTCGCGGGCGTGCTGCTCATCGCGATCACGGTCGTGCTGGCCGGCGGCGTCGCGGCCGCCGCGCTCGGCGGGCCGAGCGCGACGGTGCCGCCGTCGGCGGTGCTGTCGCTGTCGGCGACCGACGATCGGGTCGCGATCGACCACCGCGGCGGCGACCCGATCGACGTCGCGGCCGTCCGGGTCCGCGTCAGCGTCGACGGCGAACCGCTCGACGAGCAGCCGCCGCTCCCGTTCTTTTCGGCCGCCGGCTTCCACCCCGGTCCGACCGGCCCGTTCAACTCCGCGGGCGACGACACGCTGCGCGTCGGCGAGACGGCGGCGTTCCGCGTCGCTGACACCAACGACCCGACGCTCGAACCGGGCCGACGAGTCACCGTCGAGATCACGGCCGCCGGCCGCCCGGTCGCGACGCTGGAGACGGTCGTCGAGCCGGGGTAGAACGCGCGTCTCGGACGCCTTCGCACCGGCGTCCCGGTTCGGCGTCGAGCGCCGAGGGATCCGACCGCTACTCGGCGCCGGGCGCCGAGGGGTCCGCGTCGGGAGCGGCCGCGGCCGACTCGTCGCCCGATTCGCCGTCGTCGGGGACGCGGGCGACGGTCGTGATGGCGCGGGGGCTCTGCGGCGTCGCCTGCTGGATGTGGTGTTCGAACTCCTCGTAGCCGGCCGCCTCGAACATCCGGTCGGCCTCGTCGGCGTCGTAGAACAGCATGATCGCGTCGGCCACCCGCTGGAGGATCGGGTTGTGCGGGTAGTCGGGGCCGACGACGAGCACCTGCCCACCCGGCTTCGCGACGCGCCGGAGCTCGCGCAGCCCCTCGACGGGGTTCGGCCAGTACTCGATGGAGCCGGACGACCAGACCACGTCGAATGCGTCGTCGCGGAACGGGAGCCGCTCGGCGTCGCCGCGGTAGAAGTTCACGCGGTCGCGCTTCCCGAACTTCTCGAACGCCTTCTCCATCTGGTGGATGCTCTGGTCGAGCCCGTGGACGTCGTCGGCGTGTTCGAGCAGTCCCTCCGTGCCGAAGCCGGTCCCGCACCCCACGTCGAGCACCGTCGGGTCGTCGCCGAATTCCAGCCACGAGAGCGCCTCCGCGCGCATCTCCTCGTTCCAGTTGAAGCTGTTAATCTGGTCGTACACCTTCGAGAGGTACTTGTAGAAGAGCCGGGCGTTCGACTTGTCCTCGAGGATCCCCATTTACCGGTTCCTTGGGCCGGCGGCCCCATAACGACACGGATCCGCGAGCGGGATCGGCCGCGGACGAGCGGGCCGCGCCGCTTCCGACCGGCTTTTCCGCCCGCCGCCCCACCGCTCGGTATGGACCCGACGACGAGCGGCCGGTTCCGCGTCCACGACCGGCGCCGGCGGCCGGACATCGCCGACGAGTCGGACGGGAGCGACCCCGGCGCGGCCGACGCCGAGGAGTTCGTCCTCGTCGAGCTCGCCGACGAGCCGGTCGACCCGACGGCCCCCGACGCCGAGGATCGTTACGACCCCCTCTACGCCACCGCGGAGGGATATGAGGGCGACCTCGGCGAGGCCGTCGACGCGCTCCGGCCCGGCTTCGTCGTCGACGCGACGCTGGCGTGGACTGACGGCTCCGCGCGCTTCCGCGACGTCGAAGTCGTCCGCGAGACCCGCTTCCGCTTCGCCGACGACGTCGAGGGGATGTTCGAGGCGGCCGTCGAGACCTGGCGGCAGATCCGCGCCGAGGGCGAGCCCGTCGGCTCGATCACCACCCGGTCGAACGACGGCGACCCCAACGGCGCGTTATACCTCTTCGCGGACGCGCCCGGCAGCGACACCTTCGACGAGGTCCGCACGGGTCGGCTCCCGATCGAACCGCTCGTCGCGCGCGTGAACGAGTCGCGCGACGACGACGGTCCGCGGGAGGTGTTCGTGTTGCGCCCCGCGGCCCACGAGTTCGTCGCCGTCTACGTCGTCTTCGACCGCGACGGCGTCCTCGCGCAGACGGTCCGTGACACCTACGACCTCGGGGCCGGGCTGGCGGCGGGGCTCGACGCGAGCTACCCGGGCGGCGACGACGGCGACTCGCTCGTCTCCGACGCCGCGGACGACGCCCCGGGGGAGTCGAACGGGTCGGACGACGACCCGCTCGACGATGACGACGACTTCGACGCCCTCGACCGCCTGTAGGCCGGCGCGTCTCCCCGGACTCCCGCGGCGCTACAGCCAGTCCGCCTCGGGGTCGACCCGACCGTCCGGCGTCTCGCCGTTGAGGACCGCCGCCACGTCGGCGGCGCCGCTCCGGTTCAGGTCGTCTTTCGCCTCCTCGCTGTACCACGCCGCGTGCGGCGTGACCACCGTGTCGTCACGGCCGACGAGCGGGTCGTCCTCCGGCGGCTCCTCGGCGAGCACGTCGAGGCCGGCGGCCTTTATTCCGTCCCGCTCCAGCGCGTCGAGGAGGGCGTCGGCGTCGACGACCGGGCCGCGGCTCACGTTGACGACCACCGAGTCCTCGCTCAGGCGCCCCAGCGCGTCCGCGTCGACGATCCCCCGCGTCGCGTCGGTCAGGGGGGCGTAGACGCCGACGTGGTCGGCGCGGTCGAACAGCGCCTCGAACTCGACCTTCTCGACGCCGTGGTCGGCCATCTCCTCGGCGTCGACGAACGGGTCGTGCGCGATCAGGTCGGCGCCGAACCCGGAGAGCTGTTCGGCCGCCCGGCGGGCGATCGGACCGAACGAGAGCAGGCCGATCGTCGACGCGCTCACCCGCCGGGTCGGGACGCCCGCCTCCCAGCTCCACCCGCCCTCCGCGACCGCGTCGTCGTACGGCTTGAGCGAGCGCAGGCAGGCGAGGAGCAGCGAGACGGAGTGGGTCGCCACCTCGTCGGTACAGTAGTCCGGCACCCGGGTGACGGTCACCCCGCGCTCCGCGGCCGCCGCCACGTCGACGTTGTCGACGCCGACGGCCGAGCGGACGACGACCCGCGGGTCCGTGGCGTCGAGCGCCGCCTCGGTGACGGGGGTGTTGATGTCGGTAACGACCGCGTCGGCGTCGGCCGCCGCGTCGATCAGCCGCTCGGTCGACCCCAGTTCCGCGACCTCGACATCGACCGGCTCGTCGACCGCGTCGGCGAGTACCTCGCGGTACGTCTCCGGGTCTATCATCGGGAACGCCGACAGCACGACTCTGGGCATGCGCGGTCATTCACCGCCGACCCACTTGACGGCTGTCACTAACGCTGTCAGGCCCTCTTCCGTCCGATTCGATCGTGACAGATCGCCGCACCGGGCGCCGCGTTCCGATGGCTCTTTGCGGCGGCCGGCCGTACGTCCCCCCGTGAGCGAGGACAGTTCGAAGCCCCCGATGCTGGTCCTGTTGGAGTCGCTGTCGTTCTATCGCAACGTCCGGATCGGGGCGGCCGCCGGCGCGCTGCTCGCGCTCTCGCTGTACCTCGTCCGGACGCTCGAACTGCTCGGGCCGGTGATCGACACGCGCGAGTACCCGCTGTTCGGGCCCGACGTCTGGTTCCTCCTGCTCGCGTTCGTGCTGGCGGCGACGTCGGCGCTGGCGGTGGCGGTCGTCCTCACGGTCGCGGCGGCGGTCCGCGGCGCGCGCGAGGGCGGGGCGGAGCCGCCGGAGTAGCGGGGGACGCCGTGCGGGGCGGTCCGTGGCGCGCGGGACGCGTCGCTCGGCGTCGCCGAGAGAGGGTGAGAATACGGACGGGACGGGGAGTCGACCGCCGCGGGTCAGTCGGCGGTACAGGAGGCCTCGCCCTCGTCGGCGGTGAACTCCTGGGCCGGCTCCGTGAGCTTGTAGAGGTTCTGTCTGGCGTCCGCGAAGTAGACGTCCTCGTCGACAACGCCGATCCCTTCGAGCCGTTCGAGCGCGTACCGGACGGTGCGGGCCGACAGCATCGACTCTTGGACGATCCCCTTCTGGGTCAGCGGTCCGTTGTACTCGAGCACCTTGAAGACGAGTTTGGCGCTCGGTGGGAGGTCGTCGAGCCCCTCCGTTTGAGTTCCTTCCATCGTTACGATTCGAAACCGCACACGTTCATAAATGTTGATGGAGCAACCCCGTCTCAGCGCCGTTTACCGGCGAAATCGGCCGCATCTCGCGTCACAAATCAGCAAAATAAGCCGCTAATTTCCCGCTGGACTGACCAGTCAGTCAGCGATTCGGCTCGCGCGCGCCTCGGCCGCGGCGACGCGCGGCGGTGCCCGAGCGTCGCGTCCCGAGGGCGGCCCGTCCCGGTCGCGAGCGACGGCGGGAACGAACGGCTTTTCACGGGCGCTCGCGGATCCGAAGCCATGAGCGACGATTCGGGCCTGTCCGACCACGCGCGCGGCGTGGTCGTCACGACCATCTGCAGTCTCGCCGGGATCGCGGCCGGCGTCGTCTCGGCCGTCTACGTCGGCACCGACCCGGCGTCCGCCGCGAGCACCACCGCGGTATTCGTGCTCGGCGCGTTCGTCATCGCCCAGTACCCGATATTCAAGGCGGTCGGCGTCGGCGACCTCGGGATCAAAGACAACCTCTACGTGGCGTTTCTCACGTTCACCCTCTGGTTCATCAGCTACACCGTCTTGCTGACCTCGGCCGTCGACCTGGGGGTCTGAGATGGCCGACGACAGTATCGCGGTCGTGGACCTCGATCGGTGCCAGCCCGACCGCTGCAACTACGAGTGTATGAAGGACTGCCCGCCAAACCGGACGGGCAAGGAGTGTATCACGGAGCGCGGCCCGGACGCCGAGGAGGGCGACCCGGACCAGATCCACATCTCCGAGGAGATCTGTCTGGGCGAGACCTGCGGTATCTGCGTCCAGTCGTGCCCGTTCGACGCCATCGAGATCATCAACCTCCCCTCCGAGCTCGACGACGACCCGGTCCACCGCTACGGGGACAACGCCTTCTCGCTGTACGGCCTCCCGACGCCGGAGCCCGGCAGCGTCACCGGCATCCTCGGGCCGAACGGGATCGGGAAGTCGACCGCGGTCCACGCGCTCGCCGGCGAGATGGTCCCGAACCTCGGCGACCACGCCGCCGACGGCGACTGGGAGCGCGTCCTCGACCGCTTCCGCGGCACCGGCCTCCAGAACTACCTCGAATCGCTGAAGGCGGGCGACGTGACGGTCGCGCGCAAGCCGCAGTACGTCGACCAGATCCCCAACCAGTTCGACGGGAACACCCGCGAGCTGTTGGAGCGGACCGATGAGCGGGGCGCGCTCGACGACCTCGTCGACCGCCTCAACATCCGCCCGGTGATGGACCAGGACATCGACTCAATCTCCGGCGGCGAGCTCCAGCGCGTCGCCATCGCGGCCTGCCTCGCCCGCGACGCGGACTTCTACTTTCTCGACGAGATCACGCCGTACCTCGACATCGGCCAGCGGATGATCGTCGCCCGGCTCATCCGCGAGCTCGCGGACGACGACGCCGCCGACCGCTCGATGCTCGTCGTCGAGCACGACCTCGCGATCCTCGACCTGCTCGCCGACACGCTCCACGTCGCGTACGGTGAGCCGGGCGCGTACGGGGTCATCACCGACCCGAAGTCGGTCCGGAAGGGGATCAACGAGTACCTGAAGGGGTACCTCGACAACGAGAACATGCGGATCCGGCCCTCCGCGATCACCTTCGAGGAGCACGCGCCGCGGGTCGCCTCCCGGAGCGAGACGCTGATCGAGTACCCGGACCTGCGGAAGTCGTACGGCGACGGCGAGTTCGAGCTCCGCGTCGAGGGCGGCGCGATCAACCGCTCCGAGGTGCTCGGCGTCGTCGGCCCGAACGGGATCGGGAAGTCCACGCTCGCGCAGCTGCTCACGGGCGATCTGGAGCCCGACGAGGGCGACCTCGACTTCGCGCTCGACATCTCCTACAAGCCGCAGTACATCGACATCGACCAGCACATGCGGGTCGACGCGTTCCTCTCCTCTATCACCGACGAGTTCGGCTCCTCCTACTGGAACACCGAGATCGCCCAGCCGCTCCAGTTGGAGCGCGTGATGGAGCAGAACCTCTCGGACCTCTCCGGCGGGGAGCGCCAGCGCGTCGCCATCGCGGCGTGCCTCTCCGACGACGCCGACCTCTACCTGCTCGACGAGCCCTCCGCCCACCTCGACGTCGAGCAGCGCGTGCGGGCGACGACCGCGATCCGCCGGTACGCCGAGAACCACGACGCGACCGTGATGGTGATCGACCACGACATCTACATGATCGACCTCCTCGCGGACCGCCTGATGGTGTTCGACGGCGAGCCGGCCGAACGCGGGCGCGCCGCGCCGCCGCAGGACATGCGCGACGGGATGAACGAGTTCCTCGCCGACCTCGAGATCACCTTCCGGCGCGACGAGCGCACCGGCCGTCCCCGGATCAACAAGCCGGGGTCGCAGCTCGACAGCCAGCAGAAGCGCGACGGCGAGTACTACTACTCGGGCTGAGGCAGTCGCTCGGACGACCGGTTCGCTCTCGCCGCTACCCCGAGCTTTTCGTCGCCCGACGCCGGATCCTCCGCCATGCCCGAGACGGACGACGACCTGTTCGGCATGACGTGGGAGGACGCCGGCGCCGCGATCGACGACGCCGACTTCGCGGTGCTCCCGGCCGGCAGCATCGAGCAGCACGGCCCGCACCTCCCGGTGTCGACGGACACGCTCCGCGCGGACCACCTCACGGCCGAGCTCGTCGACGCCGCCGACGAGTTCGACCTCGACCTGCTTCGGCTCCCGACGCTGCCGTACGGGCAGTCGGAACACCACATGCGGTTCCCCGGGACGGTCACGCTCTCGACGGAGACGTACGTCGACGTGGTCCGTGAGATCGGCGAGTCGGTGGCCGAACACGGCGCCGACCGGCTGCTAATTCTGAACTGCCACGGCGGGAACCGCGGGCCGCTGTCGATCGCCGCCGACCGCCTCGGTCGCGACACCGACCTCACCGTCCACTTCGTCCACTGGACGGACTTCGCGGAGGCGGACCTGACGGAGGCGTACGGCGAGGGCTGGGGCCACGCCGGCGACCACGAGACGAGCTTCGTCGAGCTGTACCGCCCAGACCTCGTGCGGACCGCAAAGAAAGAGCCGCAGGAGGCTGCGGAGCTGCCCAGCACTCGGAGCTACGAGTACTTCGACGAGGTGACGGAGCTGGGCGGGCTCGGCGACCCGACGAACAGCGACCCGGACGCGCTCGAACCCATCGTCGCCGCGACGACCCGGGAGATCCTCGGCGCGCTCGTCGAGGACCTCGACCGGGGCTGGTAGGGGGCCACCCCCGCGGTCCGCGGGGTCGCCGCCGCCGTTCGATCCGCGGTATCGAAGCGATTAAGCCCGGAACACGCGAACCCCGGCACATGCACCACCTCATCATCCGCGGCGACCCCGACATCCGGAAGGACGCGGTGATCGAGCACGACGGCGAGGAGCTGGTCTGTTTCGGCATCAACGTTCAGGGCGGCTGGCACGGCCCGGACGAGCCGCAGCTCTGGTGTACCGTCGGCACGGAAGACGAGCGCGAGGCGTACGACAAACGCGAGTACGTCCCCCACTGGCTCGACGTCGAGACGGTCGACGCCGAGGACCTCGACGTGATCAAGGCGAAGGGCGACCTCTCCGTCTGAGCGCCGCGAACGGCTCTTCTCGCCGACTCACCCGTCCACCGGCGGGTCCGCCAGCCACGCCTCGATGGCGCCGGCCATCGCCCCGCGGCGGTGGATCGTTCCCGCCTCGGGGTCGACGACCGTGCTCTCCGTCCCCGGCGTCTCGCCGCCGTCGATCACGGCGTCGACCCCCTCGCGGATCCGGTCGGAGAGGTCGCTCGGGTGCGTGACGCTGCCCGTCCCGGAGACGTTCGCGCTCGTCGCGGTGAGGGGGCCCGTCTCGGCCAGCAGCGCCCGCGCGAGGTCGTGGTCCGGCACGCGGATCCCGACGCGGTCGCGCCCGGCGGTGAGCGCGTCGGGCACCCGGTCGCCGCGCTCGACGACGACCGTCACCGGCCCCGGGAGGAACGCCCGCGCGAAGGCGACGGCCACCTCCGTCGGGCGGGTGTGGCGGAGCGCGTCGTCGACGCTCGCGACGCCGAGCGAGAGGGGGTTCGACCGGTCGCGGCCCTTCAGGTCGAAGACGCGCTCGACGGCCTCGGGGTCCAGCGCGTCGGCGCCCAACCCGTACACCGTCTCGGTCGGGTAGACGACGAGGTCGCCGCGGTCGACGGCGGCGGCCGCCGCGCGCAGCTCCTCGGATCGGTCCGGTCCGTCGTCGCTCATGTCGGCGGTCACGCGCGACCGTTCGGCGGCGAGTTGAAAAAGCGTGACGAGTGTGTGCGGTCCGCGCGCCGGGCCGCGGTCCCGGGTCCGGTCAGTCGACGAGGTCGGCGACCGCGTCGCCGATCGCCTCGGCGTCGGGGAACTCGGGGTGTTCGCTCGCGACCCACGCGTACTCCACGGTGCGGTCGGCGTCGAGCAGGAAGACGGCGGGACGGCTCTCCGTGATCCCGCTCATGCCGTCGATCTCGTGCGCGAGGCCGTACTCCTCGACGACGCTCGCACCCGGGTCGGAGAAGATCCGGACGCCGTCGCCGCGCTCGGCGAGCAGGCGCTTGTGGGCGTACGGCGTCGAGATGGAGACGCCGAGCACGTCGAGGTCGTCGCTCCACCCGTGGTCGTCGACCGTGTTGTAGAGGTACGTCCCCTGGAAGGTGCCGTCCATGGGATGGAAGAGGAGGAGCGTCGGCCCGTCGACGACGTCGGCGAGCGCGCGGTCCTCCCAGTACTCGCCGTTCACGAGCGGGCGGGTGAAGTCCGGCGCCGTGTCGCCCTCGGCGACGTGGTCGGTCTCGGGCAGGGAGACGACGTCGAAATCCGGCATCTCAAGCCCCCTCCTCGCCGTACGTCCCCTTCAGGTACTCGACGATGTTCGCGCTCTCGGACATGGTGACGCCGGTCTCGCGGTCGACGATCGCCGGCACGCTCCGGGCGCCGGAGACGCGCTTGACGACGTTGCGCTCGGAGTGCATCGGCTCGACGTAGCGGGAGCGGTACGCTACGTCGAGCTCGTTCAACGTCCGGACGACCCGCTCGCAGAACGGACACGCCTGAAGCCGGTACAGGGTGATCTGTGGCTCGCTCATGTCCCGCGATTCGCCCGCGAGACGGGTAACCGTGTCGGCGGCGGCACCCCCGTCGACGAGGGCCCCGGTCGGCGGCGGCACGCGCCTCGGCGGCACTCAGCCGCCCCGCCGGCACTCAGCCGCCCCGACGCGGGGCTCACCGAAGGGAACCCTTTAATCGTGGGCCGACGGATGACAAACGAATATGGGCTTGTGGTCGAGTACGCTGACGGCCGGTCTCCTCCAGATACAGATGCCCGGCGACACCGTCGTCGCCGCGCTCGGCGCGCTCACGATCCTGGTGTTGATCGCGCTGTCGGCGTTCTTCTCCTCGTCGGAGATCGCGATGTTCTCCCTGCCGCAGCACCGCATCGACAGCCTCGTCGAAGACGGGGTGCCGGGATCGGAGACGGTGAAGGCGCTGAAGACCGACCCGCACCGCCTCCTCATCACGATCCTCGTCGGCAACAACATCGTCAACATCGCGATGTCCTCCATCTCCACCGGACTGCTCGTCTACCTCGGCTTCGGGCAGGGGCAGGCCGTCACCATCGCCACCTTCGGGATCACGGCGCTCGTCCTGCTGTTCGGCGAGAGCGCGCCGAAGTCGTACGCCGTCGAGAACACCGAGTCGTGGGCGCTCCGCATCGCCCGCCCGCTGAAGCTCTCCGAGTACGTCCTCCTCCCGCTCGTGGTCCTGTTCGACTACCTGACCCGGGTCGTCAACAAGATCACCGGCGGTCGCTCGGCGATCGAGTCGTCGTACGTCACCCGCGACGAGATCCAGGACATCATCGAGACGGGCGAGCGCGAGGGCGTCATCGACGAGGAGGAGCGCGAGATGCTCGACCGCATCTTCCGGTTCAACAACACCATCGCCAAGGAGGTGATGACGCCGCGGCTCGACGTCACGGCGGTCGCGAAGGAGGACACCGTCGAGGAGGCGATCGAGACGTGTATCCAGGCCGACCACGAGCGCGTCCCCGTCTACGAGGGGAACCTCGACAACATCGTCGGCGTCGTCACGGTGCGCGACCTGGTCCGCGAGCTGCGCTACTCCGAGGGGACGCCCTCTCTGGAGCGGGTCGTCAAGCCGACGCTCCACGTCCCCGAGTCGAAGAACGCCGACGAGCTGCTCGCGGAGATGCAGGAGAACCGCCTCCAGATGGTCACCGTCATCGACGAGTTCGGCACCACGGAGGGGATCATCACGCTGGAGGACGTGGCCGAGGAGATCGTCGGCGAGATCCTCGAAGGCGACGAGTCGGCGCCCGTGGAGTTCGTCGACGACGACGTCGCGGTCGTCCAAGGACAAGTCAACATCGACGAGGTCAACGAGATACTCGGGATCGAACTGCCCGAGGGCGAGGAGTTCGAGACGCTCGCCGGCTTCGTGTTCAACCGCGCGGGGCGGCTCGTCGAGGAGGGCGAGGAGATCGAGTTCGACGGCGTCCGGATCCGCATCGAGCGCGTCGACAACACCCGGATCATGTCCGCCCGCGTGACCGTCCTCGACGGCGGCGCCGCCGAGGCGGAGGAGTCGAGCGCGCCCGTCGAGGCCGCGGACTCGACCGACGAGAACGCGGCGGAGGCCGACGGCGAGGGCGATCCGGTCCAGAACGACGCGGAGTGAGACGGCGCCGCCGACGCCTTCCGGACTCGAATCGACCGTCGACGACTGCCGATACCGACCATCGTCCCCGCAGCGTCGCCCGCGAGCGACGCGCTACCCCGTTCAGACCGCGTAGGCGCGCGCGGCGGCGACGAGCGCCTTCCGGTAGTCGCTCTCGGAGGGGTCGTGGCCGAGGTCGAGGAAGCGCTCCTTGAACGCGTCGACGTCGACGGCGTCGGTGTCGCTCCCGGCGGCGCGCGCGAGATCGTAGATGCGGTGGTCGGGGCCCGCGATGCCGTGGCGCTCGACCAGCGCCAGCGCGAACGCCGCGTTGACGGCCGTTATCTCGGGGTCGGCGCCCGCCGTCACCGGCGGCGAGCCGGTGCGCGACACGTCGGGGCGGTCCGCGACCGCGGCCGCCAGCGTGGATTCAAGGAACCCGAGCAGCTTGCCCGCGGGCGCGACCGAGAGCGTGATGTCGTCGGCGTAGATGTCTTTCATGTGGTTCGCGATCTGGTAGCAATGCGCGAGCTTGCGGCGCTCCACGGTCTCGCCGGAGAGCCCGAGGTACAGCGCCTCCTCAGTCGACTGGAGGTGCGAGGGGTGGCCCTCCTCGTACCGGGCCATGTGCGCGAGCTCGTGGATCGCCAGCTCGCGCGCCATCGCGCTCGTGGCGGCCCGCCGGGAGACGTTCAGCACGTGGTGGTCGTCGTAGTGGCCGGCCCAGGTCCGCTCGTCCGGGTCCTCGCGGACCACGACGCGGACCGGCGCCTCCACGGAGCGCTCGGTCTCGAAGAGGTCCGCGGCGCCGAGAAACGGGTCGGGGGGTACGTCCCCCTGGACGCGAAGATCCATGCGTACAGTTGACACGGGCGGCGGCGATAAGTCTCTTGCGCTCGTCGAACCCCGGTTCCGCCCGCGTCCGGGGGCGACGCGCCGAAGCCTCGCCGCCGGGATGCGCCGGCGTACGCTTTTTGGCCTCCTGGCCGAACCCCGACCCATGCGGATCTACGCGGCCTACGACGACGGCCTCCGGATCGTCGACCCCGCGACCGGCGCGGTCGAGACGCGCCTCTCCGGCCAGCGCGTCGAGTGCCTCTCCGTCGCGCGCCGCGAGGCCGGGGCCGACGACCCCGGACGACCGCGCGTCCTCGCGGGGACGTTCGGCGCGGGGCTGTTCCGCTCCGTCGACGGCGGCGAGCGGTTCGCCCGCGCGGCCGAGGCGACGCTCGGCCCCGAGGGGTCCGGTCCCGACGCGGTGACCGCGGTCGCGACGAGCCCGCACGACCCCGCAGTCGTGTGGATCGGGACGGAGCCCTCGCGGACGTACCGCTCCGCCGACGGCGGCGAGACGGCCGATCCGGTCGGCGGCCTGACCGACCTCCCCTCGGCGTCGGAGTGGTCGTTCCCGCCCCGGCCTGACACCCACCACGTGCGGTGGATCGAGCCCTGCCCGGCCGACCCCGAGCGGTGGCTCGTCGGCATCGAGGCGGGCGCGCTCGCCGTGACCGCGGACGGCGGCGCGACGTGGACCGACCGCCCGGCCGGCGCCCGGCGGGACACGCACGCGATGGCGACCCATCCGGACGCGCCCGACCGCGTCTACGCCGCGGCCGGCGACGGCTTCGCCGAGAGCGACGACCGCGGCGACTCGTGGCGCGTCCCCGAGGCCGGCCTCGACCACGGGTACGCCTGGGGGCTCGCGGTCGACCCGGGCGACCCCGACACCGCGCTGGTCAGCGCGGCCGCGGGCGCGACGGCCGCCCACCGCCGCGGCGAGAGCTACCTCTACCGCTACCGGCGCGGCGAGGAGGGAGGAGCGGCGGGCTCGGAGCGCGGTCCCGGCGCGTTCGAGCGCCTCGACGACCGCGGGTTCCCGACGGGCGAGGGCACCTACCGGGCGGTGCTGGCCGCCGGTCGGGCCGCGGGGGAGATATGGGCGCTCTCGAACCGCGGGCTCTTCGTCACCCGCGACGCGGGCGACTCCTTCGAGCAGGTGCCGGTCGACCTCCCGGACCGGGCGGCGCGGGCGCTCGCGGTCGGTTGACGGCCGCGAGAAAGGGCCACCGGGAACCGAGCGACGCGGTCAGTCCCGGACCGTGCCGACGATCAGGTAGACGACCGGCGTGTCGAGGACCGCGATCCCGAGCTTCAGGATGTACTGGCCGAGGCCGAGCGCGAGCAGCGTCGGCGGGTCGAACACCGGTCCGACGCCGAGCAGGAGCGGCGCGGCGTAGAAGGCGACGCCGACGAAGATGACGGTGTCTATCGCCTGGCTCGACGCCGTCGACGCGAGGTTGCGGAGCCACAGCATGCGCTCGCCGGTGCGGTCGCGGATCGCGTGGAAGACGAACACGTCCCAGTTCTGGCTGACGACGTACGCCAGCAGGCTCCCGGCGACGATGTTCGCCGCGGGCCCGAGCGCGGTCTGGAAGGCGGCCGACACCTCGGGGTCGACCCCGGGCGCCGCGAGCGTCGACCACACGAGCGCCAACACGAGGAAGTTCGCGAGGAACGCGACGTTGACGACCACCTGCGTCGCCCGCCGCCCGTACAGCTCCGCGTAGCAGTCCGACGCCAGGAACGTGAGCGCGTACGCCAGCGCCGCGCCGGGCAGCAGGATCTCCGGCCCGACGACCGGTAACGCGACCGGGAGCGGCAGCGCCAGCACCTTCGCGGCCGTGAGCTGCGCGGTCGCGAGCGCGACGGTGAACAGCGTGATCAGCCCGACCGCCGCGACCGCCGACCGGTCGAGGGGGTCGGTCCGGAACGGCCCGCTCCCACCGGTCGCGGTCCGGCTACTCATCGGTCCCTCCGCTCGTCTCGGCCGCGGTCGACGTGCGGTCGCCGTCGAGTCGGTCGTGGCGGGCGTCGATCTCGTCGAGCAGGTCGAGGGTCTTGCGGATCGACGCGCGCACCGCGTCGCTGCGGTTCACGAACTTCCCGTCGTCGCCGACGTGCTCGTCGAGGTCGGCGAGCAGCTCCGCCGGGATCTCGACGCTTATCTTGGGCATACTCGTCTCGTGGACGCCGGGCGGGGATGAACGTTATTATCCGAGGATTATCCGGGGGCTCTCACGGTAGTCGGACTCGGGGGCGAGCGGGCGGCGTCGAACTCGTAAACCGCTACGTTGAAGTAGGTTTACGAGTCCGTTCAGCCATGGCAACGAACACGGAGTCCGTCGACCTCGTCGGCGACGAGGCGGCGACGAACCTCGCGCGCGCCGCGCTGTTCGCGGCGCTCGTCGGCGCGTTCGCGTACGTATCGTTCCCGTTCCCGGTGTCGCCCGCGCCCGTCACGCTCCAGGTGCTCGGCGTGTTCCTCGCCGGGATCTTCCTCGGCCCCGTCTGGGGCGCCGCCGCCCTGGTCCTCTACCTCGCGGCCGGGGCGCTCGGCGCGCCGGTGTTCTCCGGCGGCGCGGCGGGCTTCGGCGAGCTCGTGGGCGCGACCGGCGGCTACCTCTGGTCGTACCCGCTCGCGGCGGGGCTCGTGGGGGCGATCGCCCACCGCGGCGCCGCTCTCCGCGACCTCGACGCCGTCTCCGCCCCGCTCCTCGTGGCCGCCATGACCGCGGGGACGGTCGTCGTCTACGCGATGGGGGTCGCCGGCCTCTACCTGACGCTCGACCTCACCCTCGCCGAGTCCGTGATCCAGGGCGCCGTGGTCTTCCTCCCGGCGGAGGGCGCGAAGATGGCCGCGGCGATCGGCATCGTCCGGTCGGACGCGATCGCGGCGCGGTGAGGGGCCCGCCGTGATCGAGGTCCGGGAGGTCACCTGTCGGTACGGCGGCTCCGGTGACGAGGGCGGCGTCACGGCAGTCGACGACGTCTCACTCTCGGTCCCCGACGGCCAGTTCCTGATCGTCGCGGGCGCGAACGGCTCCGGGAAGACGACGCTGGTCCGGACGTTCAACGGGCTCGTCGACCCCGACGCCGGCCGCGTGGCGGTCAACGGGACCCCGGTCGAGACCGACCTCGTCGCGGCCCGGACCGCGGTCGGGATGGTGTTTCAGGACCCCCGCGACCAGTTCGTCGCGGCGACCGTCGGCGCCGACGTGGCCTTCGGGCCGGAGAACCTCGGCCTCTCGCACGCGGAGATAGACCGCCGCGTCGAGGCCGCGCTCGACGCCGTCAACATGGCCGGCCGCGAGACCGACCGGATCGCGTCGCTGTCAGGCGGCGAGCGCGAGCGGGTCGCGATCGCCGGCGCGCTGGCGATGGAGCCAGACCACCTCGTCTTGGACGAGCCGTTCACCGGCCTCGACGAGCCGGCGCGGCGCTCGGTCGTCGAGCGGCTCCGCGCGCTCCGCCGCGAGGGGACCGGGGTCGTCGTCGTCACCCACGACCTCCGGGACGTGTTCGGCGTCGCCGACCGCGTGGTCGGCCTGGCGGACGGCCGCGTCGCGGTCGACGCGCCGCCGGCCGAGGCGGCCGCGGCGCTCCCCGGGCTCGACGTGCGCGTCCCCGAGGCCGACCCCGCCGAGCCCCGCCCGAGCGACGGATGACGCTGTCGTACGTCCCCGGCGACTCGATCGGCCACCGCCTCGACCCGCGCTCGAAGCTGCTCGTGCAGGTCGCCTTCGCGGCGGCGGCGTACGCGCACACCACGCCGCGCGGGCTCGCCGTCCTCACCCCCCTCGCCGCCGCCTGCCTCCTCGCGGCCGACGGCGGCGCCCGCGACCTCTGGGCGTACCGGGTCGCGCTGCCGTTCCTCCTCGTCGCGCCGCTCGTCGCCGGCGCGACCCTCGGCGCGCCGTGGTTTCGGGTCGAGCGCGCGGCCGGCACGGCGCTCGCGAGCTACCGCGTCCTCCTCATCCTGGTCGTCGCGGCCGCGTACGTCCGGTCGACGCCGGTCCGGGAGTCCCGCGCGGCGGTTCAGCGGACGATTCCGGGGCGCCCGGGCGTCTTCCTCGGCGCGGGCGTCGCACTCGTCTTCCGGTTCCTGCCGCTCCTGCGGCGCGACCTGTTCGCGGCGCGCGACGCCATGCGGGCGCGCCTCGGCGACGAGCGCCCCGTCCGCGACCGGATGCGGATCGTCGCCGTCGCGGGGATCGACCGCGCGCTCTCCCGGGCCGACCGGCTCGGCACGGCGCTCGTCGCCCGCTGTTTCGCGTGGAACCCGACCCTCCCGCGGCTGGCGTTCCGCCGCGTCGACGCCCCGGCGCTGGCGCTCGCCGGATGCCTGTTCGCGGCCGCCGTCCTGCGGGTCGCGTGAGGCGGCAGGGCACCGGCGGCGCGTCGCCGAGCGCTCGAAACCGGGGAACGCCGAGCGACGGCCGCCCGGTTGTGGCAAGTTTTAACCTCACGGTATCCCGGTGATCGATCATGACTCCCCTACAGGCGGCCACCCGAGAGACCTTCTGGACGATCGGTCCGGTGGGGAAGGCGGCGTTCTACTGGCTCGCCGCCGTCGCGGTCCTCGTCTTTCTGTACGGCGTGTACGCGCGGTTCGCGGCGTACGCGCGCGGTAGCGCCGACCCGCGGGACCGGCTGTCGGACCTGCCCGGCCGGGTCGCCGCCGCGACGAAGACCGTCCTCGCGAACGAGAACCAGTTCGACGGGGACCTGTACACCGGCGTGATGCACACGTTCGTGCTGTGGGGGTTCCTCGTCTTACTCGTCGCGACGACGATCCTCGGCATCGACATCGACCTCTACCGCCCGCTCACCGGCGAGTCGTTCTGGGTCGGCGACTTCTACCTCGCATACCAGTTCGCCGTCGACGCGTTCGGCCTGCTGTTCGTCGTCGGCGTCGGCATGGCCGCGTACCGCCGCTACCGGCAGCGCGAGGGCCGGCTGTGGGGCAAACACACCTCCCTCGAAGACGACGCGTTCGTCTGGACGCTGCTCCTCCTCGGCGTCGGCGGCTTCCTCGTCGAGGGCGTGAGCATGGTCGGCCAGCCGCAGCGGGCGACCGAGACCGTGAGCTTCGTCGGGATGGCGCTCGCGACCGGGCTGGAGGCGGCCGGGCTCACGGCCGCGGGCGCGGAGGCGATATACGGCGCCCTCTGGTGGAGCCACTCGCTGCTCGCGTTCGCGTTCGTCGCGTGGATCCCCTACGCGAAGCCGTTCCACATGATCTCCTCGTTCGCGAACGTCGTCGCCCGCGACGAGAAGGCGGGCGCGCGGCTCCCGAACGTCCCCGCGGACCTCGATCACACCAACGCCGAGTCGTTAGAGGACTTCACGTGGAAGGAGCTGCTCGACGGCGACGCCTGTACCAAGTGCGGGCGGTGTACAGACGCCTGCCCCGCCGACACCGTCGGGCGGAACCTCGACCCGCGGAACGTCATCCTCGACCTGAAGTCGTACCGCGAGTCGGTGAGCGACGACCCGGTGGCCGGGCGCGGGGACGGGCCGGTGGCGACCGACGGCGGGACCGCCGCCTCTGACGGGGGGACCGTCCCCATCGTCGCCGACGAGGGCGGCGTCATCGACGCCGAGTCGATGGAGTCGTGTATGTCCTGTATGGCGTGTATGGACGCCTGCCCCGTCGACATCGAACACCTCACCTCCTTCACGAAGATGAACCGCCAGCTCGTCGACGAGGGCGCGGTCGACTCGAACCTCCAGGACGTGTTCCAGGACGTGATGGGGAAGGGGAACACCTTCGGCGAGTCGCAGTCGGCCCGCGGCGACTGGACCGACGACCTCGACGACGCCGTCGACGTGCCCGACGCCCGCGAGACCGAGGTCGAGTACCTCTGGTACGTCGGCGACTACCCGAGCTTCGACGACCGGAACAAGAAGGTCGCCCGCGCGCTCGCGCGTCTCTTCGACGAGGCCGACGTGTCGTTCGGCATCCTGTTCGACGACGAGAAGACGGACGGCAACGACATCCGGCGGATCGGCGAGGAGTTCCTCTACCTCGAACTCGCCGGTCACCACGTCGAGACGTTCGCTGACTGCGAGTTCGAGAACATCGTCTGTACCGACCCGCACTCGTACAACACCATCAAAAACGAGTATCCCGAGGTCGACTTCGCGGAGTTCGCGGACGACCCGATGATGCCGTTCGACCGCGAGGAGCCGTGGAACGCGGACGGCGCGGTCGACGTGTTCCACTGGACGCAGGTGGTCGAGGAGTTAGTCGCGGACGGTCGGCTCGACCTCGCCGGCGACGAGTTAGACTACACCGTCACCTATCACGACCCCTGCCACCTCGGCCGGTACAACGACGAGTACGAGGCGCCTCGGGAACTCATCAGGGCGACCGGCGCCGACCTCTACGAGATGCCCCGCTCGCGGGACGACTCGTTCTGCTGTGGCGGCGGCGGCGGCGGCCTCTGGACCGAACACGACGAGGAAGTCAAGCCGAGCGAGGAGCGCCTCCGGGAGGCGGTCGAGGACACCGACGCGGGGGCGGCGATAGAGAAGTTCGTCGTCGCCTGCCCGATGTGTACGACGATGTTCGAGGACGGGCGGAAGACGGGGAACTTCGAGGACGACGTGGAGATCGTCGACGTCGCGGAGCTGCTGATCGAGGCGGTGGAAACGGGGTCGTGAGGCCTCGAACGGCGCCCTCTCCGCGGCGGCTCAGGCCCGCGGCGACCGCGCGCCGGTCGCGTCGTCGGTGCGGCGTAACAGGGCGCGCCCGGGGGCGCGGTCGCGGACCGGCGCGTCGCCGAGGTAGTCGACGAGCGCGTCCCTGAGGAGCGCGACGCCCTCGTCGTCGAGGGGCGCGCCGCGCTCTATCGACTCGATCGGGCGGTGATACGGCTCGTCGTCGGTCGCGTTCCGCGCGGCCTCTATCAGCGCGGCGTGAGCCACCCACGCCTCCTCGTGGGAGGTTGTCGGCGCCGGCGGCCCGTCGGTCGTGGATGGCGGCATTCGTCCGGGTTCTCCCGGTACGGGTACTTAAAATTACGTCCCGAATTCGACGGTTTCGAGACGCGACGGCTCCGAGCGCGCCGCCGGCCCTCCTCCCCCGGTCGCTTCCGGAACCACTAATCGGGTCCGCGAACAGAGTGTATCCGTGACGCTACTCGGGGAGCTCATCGGCGACCAGTCGCTGTTCGTCTGGGTCCCGATCGGTCTCGTCGGGTTCCTGCTGACCTGGAAGGGCGCGAACGTCGTCGAGTCGACGACCTCGAAGATCAGCGACCACTACGGCGTCTCGCAGGCGATCCAGGGCGGGCTGATCGTCGCGGCCGCGACCTCGTTCCCCGAGCTCGCGATCATCGTCATCTCGGTGCTGGTCCTCGGCGAGTTCGGCGTCGGCGCCGGGGCGCTCATCGGGACGGCGGTGTTCAACATCTTGGTCATCCCGGCCGCCGTCGCGATCACGAGCGGCGACACGACGACGACGCAGGGGATCGTCTACCGCGACGCCATCTTCTACATGGTCGCCGTCCTCGCGCTCTTCGGCGTGATCGCCTTGGGCGTCCTCGGCACCGACGGACGGGAACTCGCCCGGATCACCCCGCAGATGGGCGTCGGACTGTTAGTGTTGTACGGCGTGTACGTGATCCTGCTCGTCGGGGGCAAGAGCGGCGCGTCGGACATGGAGCGGACCGAGTCGACGAACGTTCCGAAGCAGCTCGGCCTGTTCGCGGCCGGGCTTGCCGTCGTGCTCGTCGGCGTCGAGTCGATGATCGGGATGACGCTCGAGGTCTCCGACGCGCTCGACGCGCCCCCGTTCCTGATGTCCGTCACCGTGCTGTCGGTGATGAGTTCGTTCCCCGACCTCCTCGTCGGCGTGAAGATGGGGCAGGCCGGCGACAAGCGCGCCGCGGTCGCCAACGTCTTCGGGACGAACACGTTCAACCTCGTCGCCGCGCTGCCGATCGGCGTCGTCCTCGCCGGCGGCGTCTCGATCGGGTTCCTCACGTCCGTCCCGCTCATGCTGTTCCTGTTTTACACCACCCTCGTCGTCGTGGTGATGGCCGCGACGGACTTCGAGATCACCACCGAGGAGGGGTACGTGTTCCTCGCGATGTACCTGATCTTCCTCGCGTGGATGACGACCGAGGCGGTCGGCGTCACCACGCTCCTGACCGAGTCGACGCTCCGGACGATCGTCGGGTGACCGGTCGGTGACTCGACCGGGGCCACCTCGGCGCCGGAACCTTCCCAATCGTCCGTTAGAATCAAACCCGCACGCGACCCAGTGTGGGACATGAGCGCCGAACAGCAGGAACGTGCGGTGCGGTGTCTGGTCGCGAAGGTCGGGCTCGACGGTCACGACCGGGGCGCACACGTCATCGCGCGGGCGTTCCGCGACGCCGGCTTCGAGGTCGTCTACTCCGGGCTCCACCGGGCGCCGGAGGACATCGTCCAGGCGGCGGTCCAAGAGGACGTCGACGTCCTCGGGATCTCGATCCTCTCCGGCGCGCACAACACGCTGGTCCCGAAGGTGATCGAGGGACTGAAGCAGTACGACGCGTTCGACGACACCCTCGTCCTCGTCGGCGGGATCATCCCGGACGAGGACGAGGACGACCTGAAGGAACTGGGCGTCGCCGAGGTGTTCGGACCCGGGACCCCGATGGAGGAGACGATCGAGTTCATCCGGAGCAACGTCCCGGAGCGCGCGTAGATGGCCGGGCCGGACGCACCGGCGTTCGCGGACGCGCCGTCGCTCACCGACGCGGACGCCGCGCTCGTCGAGGACCTCCTCTCGGGGAGCCACCGCGCGCTCGCCCGGGTCATCACCAAGATCGAGAACCGAACGCCCGGGTACCGGGCGATCGTCTCCGCGCTCCACGAGCACACCGGCGGGGCGGACGTGATCGGGGTCACCGGCTCGCCGGGCGCCGGGAAGTCGACCCTCGTCGACAAGCTGGCGGCCGCCTACCGCGACCGCGGCGACACGGTCGGCGTGATCGCGGTCGACCCCTCCTCGCCGTACACCGGCGGGGCCGTCCTCGGCGACCGGATCCGGATGGGGTCGAACGTCGGCGACATGGACGTGTTCTTCCGCTCGATGAGCGCCCGCGGCCAGCTCGGCGGCCTCTCGACCGCGACCGCGGACGCCGTGAAGGCGCTCGACGCCTTCGGGAAGGACGTGGTCGTCTTAGAGACCGTCGGCGCCGGGCAGAACGAGGTCGACGTGGTCCGGACCGCCGACACGGTCGCCGTCCTGGTCCAGCCCGGCTCCGGCGACGACGTCCAGACGCTGAAGGCCGGCATCTTAGAGATCGGCGACGTGTTCGTCGTGAACAAGGCCGACATGGACGGCGCCCAGCGGACCGTCGCCGAGCTGGAGGAGATGGTCCACCGCCGCGAGGGGACGACGACGGCCCGCGACGCCGGCCACCACGGCGCGGCCTCGATGGCCTCGACCGGCGGCGCCGCGGGACAGCGCGACGGCGCCCGGTCGGGCGGTTCCGGGAGCGACGAGCCCGACGCGGACGACTCGGGGGGCGACGAGTCGTGGACGCCGGACGTGTTAGAGACCGTCGCGAACACCGGCGAAGGGGTCGAGGCGCTGATCGAGGCGTTCGACGCGCACGCGGCGTACCTCCGCGAGTCCGGCGAGATCGAGGCGACCGAGCGCCGGCGGTACGCCGCGGAGGTCCGCACGCTCGTGCGGGCGGACGTGGGGGGGCTCGCGACCGCCGAGATCGAGCGGCACGGCGGGATCGACCGCCTCGCGGAGCGGGTCCGCGACCGCGAGACCGACCCGTACGCGGTCGCGGAGGCGATCGTCGGACCGATCGCCGACTGCGTCGAGGAGGCGGCCGACCGGGACCGCGACGACTGACTGCGACGCCCCGCCGTCGCGGCCGCGGTCCGCCGGGCCGCGTCCCACGAGTATAAGTCGCCAGCGAACCAACAGTATTCCATGAAGCTCAGGAACCTCCTCGGCAGCGCCGTCCTCGGCGTCGGCGCGCTCGCCGCGCTCAACACCGGCCTCCGCTACGAGGGCGACCTAGAGTCCCCGCTCGACGGCGACGACGGCGTCTTCCGCTGGCGCGGGATGGACGTCGCGTACACCGAGGCGGGCGACCCGGACGACCCGGACCTCGTCCTGCTCCACGGGATCAACGCCGCCGGCTCATCCGGCGAGTGGCGCGCGGTGTTCGGCGACCTCGCCGCCGACTACCACGTTATCGCGCCCGACTTCCCCGGGTACGGTCGGTCCGACCGCCCGCCGCTCCGCTACTCCGCGGCGCTGTACGAGGACTTCGTCCACGACTTTCTCGCCGCGTTCGACGAGCCCGCGGTGGTCGCCTCCTCGCTGTCGGCCGCGTACGCGGTCGCGGCGACCGACGGCGACGGCGAGGACGGCGTCGAGCTGCGCGGCTTCGTCGCCGTCTGTCCGACGGCGACCGCGGGCCCGAGCCCGGCGAAGGGGTGGCTCCGCGAACTGCTCCGCGCCCCCCTCGTCGGACGGGCGCTGTTCAACGCCATCACGGCGAAGCCGTCGATCCGCTACTTCAACGCCGACCACGGCTACGACGACCCCGCGAACCCGAGCGCCGAGTGGACCGACTACGAGTGGCGGACCACCCACGTCGAGAACGCCCGGTTCGCGCCCGCGTCGTTCGTCTCGGGGACGCTCAGCAGCGAGGTCGACCTCGCGGCCGCGCTCGCCGACCTCGACGTGCCGCCGACGATCGTCTGGGGGCGCGAGGCGACGGTCAGCCCGCTCACCGAGGGCCGCGAGCTCGCCGACGCGGCCGACGCCCGCCTCGTCGTCTTCGACCGCGCGCGGCTGCTCCCGCACGTCGAACACCCGGACCGGTTCGTCGAGACGGTCGAGGAAGCGCTCGTCGCCGGCGCGACGGCGTAGCCCGGCGACGGTCCCGGTCGGCTACTCGTCGCGGCGCACGTACAGCGTCTTCTCGCAGGCCGCGTGGACCTCTCCCTCCTCGTCGACGAGCGAGACGAGGTACTCGCGGTCGGTCGACTCGCCCGGCCCGAGCGCCTCGCGGATCGCCTCCGTCTCCCGGGTGGGGAGGTCGAACTCCGCGTACAGCGTGTCGCGGCCGGGCTCGATGAACTCCAGCGCGGCCGACTTGTCCCAGACCGTGAAGCGGTCGCCGAGGACTCGCCGCAGCATCATCATGTACACCGGGTCGATCGCGCCGTAGATGCTGCCGCCGAAGACCGTCCCGACCGCGTTCCGGGTGCGCCAGTTGAGCGGGACGCGGATCCGGACGTAGCGCCAGTCGGCAGCGATGTGGTCCACGCGGGCGCCCGTCCCCCGGTACGCGGGCATGAGGTTGAACCCGAGGCGCCAGAGCCGCGTCCGACGGCTCTCCGCCGGGGGGTCCTCGCGTAAGGGTCGCGGGTCGGGGTCGCGGTCGACGCCGGTCGGGGAATCGCTCACGGCGATCCGCGACGGGCCGGCGACAAACCGGTGTCGGAACGGGCGACAACGCGCCCGGGGTTGTCGACGTTTACCGCTCGTTTACGCGGGTCTCATCGCGCGTGCCCGCGAGCGCTCGCCCTCGGTCCGTCCCGGTTCCGCGGCCCGCCTCGCGTAGGCGGCCCGAAACGGGTATCCCCGCGCGAGCGCAACCGGACACCGATGGAGTGCGACAAGTGCGGAGCCGACGCGATCCACCACGCCGCCTACTCCGGGGCGCACCTCTGCGGCGAGCACCTCCGGCTGTCGGTCGAGAAGCGCGTGAAGCGTCGGGTCCGCGAGGACGGTCTCCTCGACCCGGACGCGACGCCCGACGACCCCGACCGCTGGGTGATCGGCCTCTCCGGCGGGAAAGACAGCGTCGCCCTGACCCAGATCCTCGACGACGTGTTCGGGAAGGACCCTCGCGTGGAGATGCTCGCCCTGACGATCCACGAGGGCATCGAGGGGTACCGCGACGCGAGCGTCGACGCCTGCGTCGAATTGGCCGACGACCTCTCGATGCGCCACGAGCTGGTGTCGTACGAGGAGGAGTTCGACGTGCGGATGGACGACGTGGTCGAGGACGACCCGGAGAACATGGCGGCCTGCGCGTACTGCGGCGTGTTCCGCCGCGACCTCCTCGAAACGTACGCCGCCGAGTTCGACGCCGACAAGCTGCTCACCGGTCACAACCTCGACGACGAGGCGCAGACGGCGATGATGAACTTCCTCGAGGGCGACGTGCGACAGGTCGCGAAGCACTTCGACGCCTCGCTCGGCCCCTTCGACGAGCGCGCCGAGACCGACGCCTTCGTCCCGCGCGCCAAGCCCCTCCGCGACGTGCCGGAGAAGGAGATCGCTCTGTACTGCCACGTCCGCGACCTCCCGACCCACATGGCCGAGTGCCCCCACGCCGAGGAGGCGTACCGCGGCGAGATCCAGTCGACGATCCACGCGTTAGAGGAGAACCACCCCGGCGCGCGCCACTCGATCATGGCCGGCTACGAGGAGCTGTCCGCGCTCGCGGCCGACGCCTACCGCGACGGGGACGGCGACGGCGAGAACCCCGACCTCGGCGAGTGCGAGCGCTGCGGCTCGCAGACGAGCCGCAGCGTCTGTCGGAAGTGCCGGCTGCTGGAGTCGCTCGAAGCGGTCTGACCGGACGCCTCTTCGCCGAACCGAGTCAAAAAAAGCGGTTAGCCGTCTGTCCTCCGGGGTGCGGCTCAGCGGATGACGTCGAGGCCGTTGTTCTTCTCGATGGGGTCGCTGCCGCCGTCGGACTCCCACGCGCCGCGGTCGGTGCCGCCGGAGACCGCCGCTTCGCCCCTGTCGCCCGCGGCGCTCGGGCTTCCGTTCGCCTCGGCGGCGCGCGAGCGCGAGTCGCCGAGTTCCTCGCCGTTGACGGCCGCGCGGGACTTGTCCGCCTGCTTCTGAGTGGAGGGACCGAGCACCTGCGCGCTCTGGACGCCCGTCATGATCGCCATGACGCGCACCTTGCCCTTGTACTCCTCCTGGATGCGGGCGCCCCAGATCACGTTGGCGCTCGCCTCCAGCCGCTCGGTGATGTTGTTCGCGATCCCCTCGGCCTCCTTCAGCGTGAGGTCGGGGCCGCCCGTGATGTGGACGAGCCCGCCCGAGGCGCCGCGGTAGTCGACGTCCAAGAGCGGGTGGTTCATCGCGTCGTTGACCACCTCTTGGGTCTTGTTCTTGTCCTGCGTCTCGCCGACGAGCATGACCGCCACGCCGCCCTGGTTCATGATCGTCGACATGTCCGCGTAGTCGAGGTTGATGAGGCTCGGCTGGGTGATCGTCTCCGAGATCCCCTTCACCGTCTCCGCGATGATCTGGTCCATCACGGAGAACGCCTTCCCGATCGGCAGGTTCGGAACGTAGTCGAGCAGGCGGTTGTTGTCGAGGACGATGATCGAGTCGGCCTCGTTGCGGAGGTCTTCGAGGCCCTCCTCGGCCTTCACCGTGCGGGCGCGCTCGACATTGAACGGCGTCGAGACCATCCCGACGACGATGGCGCCCTGCTCTTTGGCGATCTTCGAGACCACCGGCGCCGCGCCGGTGCCCGTGCCGCCGCCCATGCCGGCGGTGACGAAGACGAGGTCCGCGTCGCCGAGCACCTCTTTGATCGTGCCCTGGGCCATCTCGGTGGCGCGCTCGCCCATCTTGGGGTCGCCGCCGGCGCCGAGCCCCTGCGTGAGCGACTTGCCCACGAGGATCTTGGTGTCGGCCTCGATCATCTTGAGGTGCTGTTTGTCCGTGTTGATGGCGACGGTGTCGGCGCCGTCGACGCCGATGTTGTACAGTCGGTTGACCGTGTTGTTCCCGGCGCCGCCGGCACCGACGATGACGATTCGGGGGTCACCGAACTCGTCGTCGTCCATGTCGACGTCCATGTCGCGCTTCTCCGCTTCCGCGTTGTCGAGGGCGTCCTGAACGAGATCTTGCATCAGTCTACACCTTCGCCCAGCTGCGGTTGCGGCCGCGCTCGTCGCGCTCGCCGTCCTGTTCGTTCAACATGTCGCGGACGGCCGACCGGATCGCCTCGCTCCGGTTCGGGAACTCGCCCGTCTCCACCATCTGTTCGACCTCGTCGATCTGCTGTTTCGGGATTCGTAGTGTCACACGCTCCATTGGTATTCCCCCGGTAAGACGGCGACCACGCGACGCGTGTGTCTTACAGCGCGAGACCGCCCGAAACCGGGGTATCACCCCGACCGGACGGACACTGTAAGACGACCGTCTTACGCAACTCGTATCTCCGAGTCTACCATTATAAAACTATCGGAGGTTGTAAGACAAACTGCCGGTGAACGGGCCTCAGCGTATGCGCGAGGTCTTACGCCGGCTACTGATCGTTCAACACGTCCGCCGCCGGCGTCCGACGCCCGCACCCGGGGCAGAACGCCCAGTCGGTCCGGAGCTCGTCGCCGCACTCGCAGAAGGCCCTGTGCGACTGCTTTTCGCCGCAGTTCGGGCAGTACACGTGTTCGGACGGGACGATATCTCCGCAGCCGCCGCAGGCGTTCTCGCGCGTCTTCGCGCCCGGGTCCGTCTTACGCGCCGCCGGCTCCGCGTCGCCGGCCGTCTCACGGGTTACACGCACGTCGTCGTCCCGGTCGTCGGACTCGGTCCCCGGCGCGTCGAGGGTGACGTTTACGTTGATGTCGCCCGGCGTTCCGGCCGCGTACGCCGGTGCCGCGGCACCGTCGAGCGCGGCGTCGAGCCGCTCCGCGATCAGGTCGTCGACGCGGTCCGCGAGGGCGTCGTCGACGCTCCCGGCCGACGCGTCCGACGCGTCGGGCTCGTCTCCCGTCCCGTCGAGGTGGGTCCGGAGCGCCTCCCGCATCACCTCGCTCTTGGAGGCGTCACACGCTTCCAGCCGGTCGACGAGGTCGTCGTCCGCCCGGAAGGTGATCTTGCTCATACCGAACGTGTATCCTCGGTCAGTACAAGTATCTTCCCCCGGCGTCTGACACGTTTCACGGCGTCGAAACGTTCGCCGCTCGCCGGCCGAATCGAGCGACCGCCCGCCGAATCGTGTAGTTTGGTCACACGTGTGTCTGACGCAGATTTATACGCGTCGCGCGAGCATGCGTGTGTATATGAGTAACCGCGTCGAGGACCTCGAACGGCAGGTCGCGGAGCTACAGGCGGCGGTCAACGGGCTCACCGAGGAGCTCGTCGAGATGAAAGAGCGCGTCCGACAGCTGGAAGACGATCGGTCGGTCGCGGTCGAGGCCGACGCCGCGGGCGCGGCGGCCGGCTCCGAGGCGAGCGCGGCCGGCGACGCGACGGACGACGAGCCCGCTGCCGACGACGCCGGGCGGGCCGGGGCCGGCGGCGAGCGGACGACGCACTCCGACGACCACGTCGACGTCTTCGAGTCCGTCGAGGAGTCGTCCGACGGCGCGGACGAGGCGGCCCCCGCCGACGCGGCCGAGGGAGACGACGTCATCGTCCCCGAGCAGTCGGCGACGACCCCCGACGCCGAGGAGAGCGCCGAGGACGACGAGGGCGAGTCGAGCGAAGGCGACGACATCATCGTCGCGTAAGCGGTCGCCTCCGACCCCATGCACATCACTGAAGTCGTTCTGGACGGGTTCAAGAGCTTCGGGCGTACGACGCGGATCCCTTTCTACGAGGACTTCACCGTCGTCACCGGGCCGAACGGCTCCGGGAAGTCGAACATCATCGACGGCGTGCTGTTCGCGCTCGGCCTCGCCCGCACCCGCGGGATCCGCGCCAAGAAGCTCACCGACCTCATCTACAACCCCGGCCACGACGACGGCGAGGCCGCGGACGGCCCGAACGAGGCCTCCGTCACGGTCGTGCTCTCCAACGAGGACGGCACCCTCGACCGCTCGCAGGTCGTCTCCGCGGCCGGCACGGAGAACGTCGGCGACGTCTCCGAGATCACGATCAAGCGCCGCGTGAAGGAGACCGAGGACAACTACTACTCGTACTACTACCTCAACGGGCGGTCGGTGAACCTCTCGGACGTCCAGGACCTGCTCGCGAGCGCGGGCGTGACGCCGGAGGGGTACAACGTGGTGATGCAGGGCGACGTCACCGAGATCATCAACATGACTCCCTACCAGCGGCGGGGGATCGTCGACGAGATCGCGGGCGTCGCGGAGTTCGACGAGAAGAAGGAGGCCGCCTACGAGGAGCTGGACACGGTCGAGGACCGGATCGGCGAGGCCGACCTCCGCATCGGCGAGAAGGAGGACCGGCTCGACCAGCTCGCCGACGAGCGCGAGACCGCCCTCCAGTACCAGGAGCTCCGCGACGAGTTAGCGGAGTACCGCGGGTTCCGGAAGGCCTCGGAGCTCGAAGAGAAGCGCGAGGCGCTCGCGGACGTGGAGGGCGACATCGACGCGGCGGAGGCCGACCTCGCCGAGCTCCGCGAGGAGCTCGACGCCAGGCAGGGGAAGCTCACCCGCCTCGAAGAGGACCTCGCGGACCTCAACCACGAGATCGAGACGAAGGGCGAGGAGGAACAGATCGAGATCCGCTCGGAGATCGAAGAGATCAAAGGCGAGGTCTCGCGGCTGGAAGACCGGATCGAGTCGGCCGAGTCGCGCGCGGAGTCGGCGGAGAACGACCGCCGGCAGGCGTTCGTCCAGATCGACCGGAAAGAGGAGAAGATCGAGGAGCTCGACGCGGAGATCCGCGAGACGAAGGTGGAGAAGGCGTCGGTGAAGTCGGAGCTGGCGACGAAGCGGTCCGAGCTCGCGGACGTCGAGGCCGAGATCGAGGGCGCCGACACGGAGTTCGACGAGCTGAAGGCCGAGCTGGCGGAGAAGAAGGAGGCGGTCGAGTCGCTCCGCGAGGAGAAAAACGAGACGCAACGCGAGAAGGACCGGCTGCTCGACGAGGCCCGCCGCCGCTCGAACGCGGTGAGCGAGGCGCGCGAGGAGCTGGAGGACGCCCGCGAGTCGATCCCGGAGCACAAGGCGCGGATCTCCGAGCTGAAAGGCGAGCTCGACAAGGCCGAGAAGAACGAGGCGACCATCGAGGACGCGGTCGCGGACCTGTTCGCCGAGAAGGCCGAGACGGAGGAGCGACTGGGGGAGATCGAAGACACCCTCCGGGAGAAGCAGAACGAGTACGCCAAGCTGGAGGCGGCCGCCGACGAGCGCGGCGACGCCTCCTGGCCGCGGGCGGTCACCGAGGTGAAGAACGGCGGCATCGACGGCGTCCACGGCGCGGTCGGCGAGCTCGGCTCGGTCGCGGCCGAGTACGCCGAGGCCTGCGAGACCGCCGCCGGCGGGCGGCTGGCGAACGTCGTCGTCGACGACGACGGCGTCGGCTCGACCTGTATCGACTACCTGAAACGGCGCAACGCGGGCCGGGCGACGTTCCTCCCGATCACGAAGATGGACGACCGGAGCCTCCCGCGGAAGCCGTCGGTGCCGGGCGTCGTCGACTTCGCGCGGAACCTCGTCGACTACGACGCGGAGTACGAGTCGATCTTCTCGTACGTGCTCGGCTCGACGCTCGTCGTCGAGGACATGGCGACCGCCCGCGACCTGATGGGCGACTACCGGATGGTCACCCTCGACGGCGACCTCGTCGAGAAGTCGGGGGCGATGACGGGCGGCTCCGGCGGCGGCTCCCGCTACTCGTTCACGAAGTCCGGCGGCGGCAAACTTGAGCGGCTCGCGACGGAGATATCCGAGCTCGAAGACGAGCGGCAGTCGGTCCAGTCGGAGATCGACGCGCTCGACGACGACATCGCGGACGCGCGCGACCGGAAGGCCGACGCGGCCGAGCGCGTCCGGTCGCTGGAGGCCGACGTCGAGCGCGCCGAGGACGACCTCGCCGAGGCGGAAGCCCGGATCGAGGAGTTGGAGGACGAACTCGAGGAGTTGGAGGCGGAACGCGAGTCCGTCGACGAGCAGATGACGGCGTTAGACGAGGAGCTCGCGGAGACGGACGCGGCGATCGACGATCTCGAAGCCGAGATCGACGACATCGAGACCGAGCTCGCCGACTCGAAGATCCCGGAGCTCTCCGAGCGCGCCGACGAGATCCGCGCGGAGATCGACGAGCTCGAAGACCGGATGGACTCGCTCGACGGGCGGATCAACGAGCTGGAGTTGGAGAAGGGGTACGCCGAGGACGCCTTGGACGACCTCCACGACGACGTCGAGGAGGCGCAGAACGCGAAGGCGGAGGCCGAGGAGGCGATCGCCGACCACGAGGCCGCCATCGAGGAGAAGGAGGCGGAGCTGGCCGAGAAGAAGGAGGCGATCGCCGACCTCGAAGCGGAGCTCACGGAGCTGAAAGAAGAGCGCGAGGAGCTCCGCGAGGAGATCCGCGAGGCGACCCGGAAGCGAGACGAACAGCGCTCGCTCGTCTCCGAAGCGGAGTCGGACCTGTCGGACCTCACGGACCGCCGCGACCGCTTGGAGTGGGAGATCGACGAGCTGGAGTCGCAGGTCGGCGACTACGACGCCGACGAGATCCCCGACCTCGACGAGGTGGAGTCGCGGATCGAGGCGATCGAGAGGGAGATGGAGGCGTTAGAGCCCGTGAACATGCTCGCGATAGACGAGTACGACGAGGTCCAGGCGGCGCTCGACGAACTTCAGGAGCGCCGGGACGTGCTCGTCGAGGAGCGCGACGCCATCGAGGAGCGAATCGAGGGGTACGAGGCGGCCAAGAAGGAGACGTTCATGCAGACGTTCGAGTCGATCAACGACCACTTCCGGGACATCTTCGCGCGGCTCTCGGCCGGGACGGGCGAGCTCGTCTTGGAGAACCCCGAAGACCCCTTCGAGGAGGGGTTGACGATGAAGGCCCAGCCCGCGGACAAGCCGGTCCAGCGGCTCGACGCGATGAGCGGCGGCGAGAAGTCGCTGACCGCGCTCTCCTTCATCTTCGCCGTCCAGCGGCACAACCCCGCGCCGTTCTACGCGCTCGACGAGATCGACGCCTTCCTCGACGCGGTCAACGCCGAGCGCGTCGGCGAGATGATCGAGGAGCTGGCCGAGGACGCCCAGTTCGTCGTCGTCGGCCACCGCTCGGCGCTGTTGGAGCGCTCCGACCGCGCCATCGGCGTCACGATGCAGGGCGACAACCTCTCGGCGGTGACCGGGATGCAGTTCGGCGACGACGCGGACGAGGAGGAGGTGAGCGCGGATGACTGACGACGGCGTCCCCGACCTCGACCTGACGAGCGAGCGCGACGGCGCCGACCCGTTCGCCGACGACGCCCCGGGCGGCGACGCGGCCGCGTCGGACGCCGGTTCCGAGTTCTCCGACAGTTCCGACTCGGCGGACCGACCCGCGTCGACGGCGGCCGACCCCGGGTCGGACGTGACCGACATCTCGCCCCCGGACGAGACCGACGAGGACGAGGTCGAGCCCGTCGAGCTGCTCGTCCAACTGGCCGAGGAGGGCGAGATCGAGCCGTGGGACATCGACATCGTCCGGGTGACGGACGCCTTTCTCGAGAAGCTCGACGAGACGGACCTCCGGACGACGGGGCGGGCGCTGTTCTACGCCAGCGTCCTGCTGCGCATGAAAAGCGACGGCATGCTGGCGGACGACGACGAGGACGAGGAGCCCGAGCCGGAGCCGTGGGAGGCCGCGATGGAGGGCGGCGCGCCCGACCCGGCCGCGGACGGGTTCGACCCGGTCGACAAGCTGGAAGCGGAGATCGACCGCCGGCTCGACCGCAAGAACACCCGGGGCTCGCCGGAGACGCTCGACGAGCTGGTCCGCGAGCTCCGCGAGGCCGAGCGCGGCTCCTGGTGGAAGGACTCCCGCGAGTACGACACCTCGGAGTCGCCGCACGGCCACGCCCGCGGCACGCAGACGCTCGACTACCACGCGGACGACGAGTTCCGACAGGACGGGGAGCCGACTGCCGGAGAGGCGACCGACCGCACCCACGACGAGGACATCGAGGAGGTCATCGTGGAGATCGACAACGCCCTCCGCACCCGCTTCGACCGCGGGCGCACGGAGGTGCTGTTCGCGGAGATCGAGACCGCCGGCGGCCGCCCGTTCATGACGTACCTCGCGCTGCTGTTCATGGCCCACCGCGGCTCGGTCCGGCTCCAGCAGGACGACCTGTTCGGCGACCTGTGGGTGAAGGACCCGGCGGCGATGACCGGCGAATCGGAAGCGATCGCGGACTGACTCGGTCGGACCGGGACCGAACCGACGCGTGTTACACGCCCCGCGGTCGGTGTCTTACAGGTAGTCGCCCAGCAGCGGCTCCACGCGCTCCGTCGTCTCCTCCGGGATCGCCTCTGTCGGCGTGTTGACAGTGCCTTCGAGCGCGGTGTGCGCCTCGCACTCCAGGTCCTCGGGGAGCGTCCGCACCGCCTCCTCGACGGCGGCCTTGATCGCTTTCTGATTCTTCTCGGCGTTTTCGAGCACCTCTTCGAGCGTCACCTCGCTGTCCGCTTTCCAGACGTCGTAGTCGGTGACGCCGGCGATCGTCGCGTACGCGATCTCGGCCTCCCGGGCCAGCTTCGCCTCCGGGATCGCGGTCATGCCGACGAGGTCCCACCCCTGCGACTTGTAGAACTCCGACTCCGCGCGCGTCGAGTACTGCGGCCCCTCGATGCAGACGTAGGTGCCGCCCTTCACCACGCCGGTATCCTCCGGCGCGGCCGACTCCGCGGCCTCGGTGAGGTGGTCGACGAGCTCTGGACTGTACGGGTCCGCGAACGGCTGGTGGACGACGACGCCGTCGCCGTAGAAGGAGAGGTCCCGGTGTTTCGTCCGGTCGTAGATCTGGTCCGGGACGACGAGCGTCCCCGGCTCTAGCTCCTCTTTCAGGCTCCCGACCGCGTTGGACGCGAAGACGTGTGTGACGCCGGCCTGCTTCAGCGCGTACATGTTGGCGCGGTACGGGAGGTCGGTCGGCGAGACGCCGTGGTTCGAGCCGTGACGCGGGAGGAACGCGACCTCGCGGCCCGTGTCGCCGAACTCGCCGATCGTCACCGCGTCGCTCGGCTCGCCGTACGGCGTGTCGAACTCGACCTCGCGCACGTCGTCGAGCGGGAGCGCCTCGTAGATGCCGCTGCCGCCGATGAATCCGATGGTGCCCATACCCTGAGTGCGCCCGCTCGCTACTTATATGACGTGAACCCGTCCGACGCCGGCCCGTCGACGCGGCTCACAGCAGCCAGCGCACCGCCGCGAGCGCGACCGCGCTCACGGCGAGCAGGTGGACCAGCACCGCGCCCACGGGCGCGGCGCCCACCGCGCGCATGTCGCCGATCCGGATCGAGAGCCCGAGGCCGACGAACGCCAGCGCGAACAGCGCGTCCGAGACCCGCCCGATCGACGCCAGCGCGGCCGGCGAGAGCAGCCCGCTGTTTGCGACCGCCGCGACGATCAGGAAGCCGAGCAGGAACTTCGGGAACTCCGCCCACAGCCGCCGCACGCCCGGATCGGCCGCGGAGCGCGCCGTGTACGCGACCGAGTACGCGACCGCGACCCCGCCCAGCAGCGAGTTCCGCGCCAGCTTCGTCACCGTCGCCCACTGGCCCGCCTCGGGGGAGTAGGCGAACCCCGCGGCCGCGACGGGGCCGGTCGAAAACATGCTCACCCCCGCCCAGACGCCGAACTGTCGGCCCGTGAGGCCGAGCCACTCGCCCGCGAGCGGGAACGCGACGAGGGTCGCGGCGTCGAACAGCAGGATCGTCGCGGCCGCGAAGGTGATCGCGGCGCCGCGCGCGTCCAGCACCCTCCCGATCGCGACGACCGCGGAGACGCCGCAGACGCTCGCGCCCGCGGCCAGGAGCGACGAGGTGGGCGACCCGATCCGGAAGAGGCCGCGCGCGACGGCCTCGGCGAACAGGAGCCCGCCGGCGACGACCGCCACCACGAGGCCGAGGACCCGCGGGCCGGCGGCCAGGAACTCCTCGACCGCGACCGCGGCGCCGAGCAGCACGATCCCGGTCTCCAGGAACAGCTTGTCGACGCCGACGCCCGGCTCTGCGACCGCGGGGATCCCGACGGTGTTCCCGACCCCGACGCCGAGCGCGACGGCGACGACGAGCGGCTGGAGGCCGGGCACCGCGTCCGCGACGAGCGTCGCCGCGACCGCGCCCCCCGCGAGTAGCGCGAGGCCGGGCAGGTACGCCCGGACCGCCTCGACGACCCCCGTCACAGCGCCTGGCCGACGAGGTGCGCGGCGACGATCCCGAGCCCCAGCGCGAGCGCCTGCCAGCCGCGGTCGAGCGCGGTCCAGCGGTCGACGAGCGAGGGGCCGGCCGCGCCGGCGTCGCCCGCTCCCGCGTCCGTCCCGTCGGCGGCGTCCGATACCATACCCGTGGCTCGGCGCGCTCGCATTTATGCCGTGTGACTCGGGGCGTTCTCCGAGGGTGGGAGCCGGACGGCCGTCGCTCGACCGGCGACCGAAAGAGGCACGGCGCAGGAGGGTGTGGTGACCACAATCGATGCCCACCACGCAGATCAAAGACTCCGTCCACGGCTACATCGAGCTGCCGGACGCGCTCGTCGAGGGCGTCGTCGACACGCGACCGTTCCAGCGGCTGCGGTACGTCCGCCAGCTCTCTGCGACCCACTTGGTGTACCCGGGCGCGAACCACACCCGGTTCGAGCACTCGCTCGGCGTCTACCACCTCGGGCGGACCGTCTTCGAGAACCTCCGCCGCCAGTCGTACTTCACCCGCGACGCGGCCGTTGAGGAGCTAGAGGAGATACAGCGGACACTGTCGTGCGCCTGCCTGCTCCACGACGTGGGGCACCCGCCGTTCTCGCACCTCTCCGAGGGGTTCCTCGACGAGGGCGTCCTCCGGGAGCGCGTCGCGGAGACCGGCCTCGTCGACGCCTTCGACCGGGCCGGCGTCGGCGGCGCGCCGCTCCGCTCGGCGAACCCCCACGAGCTGCTCGGCTGCGTGGTTATCGTCGAGGAGTACGGCGACGCCCTCCGCGCGTTCGACGTGGACCCATTCGAGGTGTGCGCGTACGTCCTCGGGTACAGCCTCGCGTACGAGCGGGGCGAGCCGTGGCAGTACGGGGTCGGCGCGCAGCTGCTCCACTCTCCCGTCGACGTGGACCGGCTGGACTACATCACTCGCGACAACGAGATGACCGGCGCGGGCGTGTTGAGCTTCGACGTCGAGCGCATGGTCGACGCCTACACCGCCCACCCGGAAGCGGGCCTCGCCCTCTCGGAGAAGGCGCTGTCGACCATCGGCAACTACCTCGAAGGCCGGATCGCGCTGTACATGTGGGTCACCCAGCACCACAAGTCGGTGTACGCGAACCGGCTGCTCCAGGCGATGCTCGGCGAGTACGAGCGCGTCACCGGCGAGAGCCCCGTGACGGTGGACGGCATCATCGACCGCGAACTCGACGACAACGCGGTGCTCGAACGGCTCCGGGTCGCGGCCCGCGAGCACCCCGACTCGACGCTCGCGTCGATGTACGACCGCTTCCGCGGGCGGCGCTTCCCCGCCACCTGCTGGAAACACCGGATCGCGCTCGCCGACCGGATCGGCGGCGACCTCGGCGACGACCTCCCGGTGGACGGCGACCCGCTCGACGAGTTCACCGCGTGGCTCACGGCCGGCGACGACCGCTTGGAGCGGCTCCTCGCCGACGCCCTCGACGTGCCGGTCCACGAGGTGTGGATCGACCGCTCGTACGTCCCCGCATACGACCCCGACGAGCTGGAGGACATCCCCATCGCGTACGGCGGCACGACGCGGTCGGTCGCGGACTGGGGGCTCTACGGCGACAGAGCGTTCGACGTGCCGATCCCCTTCGTCTTCGTCCCCGACGGGACGAAGCGGCGGGCGATCCGCGTGCTCCGAGAGGCGTTCGAGCGGGAGGTCGCGGCGGACGAGGCGGCGTGAGTCGGCGTTCGATCGTTCGGAGAAAGGTTCGGATCGGGGGCCGGTCGGATCAGTCGTCGGCTTCGGCGGGAACGGGGCCCTCGGCGTCGTCGGCCTCGGCGTCGGACTCCCCGTCGGCCCGCGGGAAGTTCTCGATGGTCGCGTCGCGGAAGGCGGCCTCGTCGAACTCGTAGTCGCCCTCGAAGAAGCCGAGGACGGTCTCGACGTCGGTCATCGCGTTCTTCAGCGCGGTCGACGCGCCCGGGGAGGGCGTGATGTTGAACAGGATGCCGTCCTCGACGATCTTCGCTTCGCCCATGTCCAGTTCCCTGCTCTCGGTGTCGACGATCTGGGGGCGCACGCCGCCGTACCCCTTCGCGCGGTCGATGTCGTCGACGTCGACGCTCGGCACGACCTTCCGGACGTTCGGCAGGAACGCGCGCTTCCCGACGCCGGGGAGGTCGTACACGAGGTTGCGGACGACGTACGGGAAGAGGATCCTGTCCGAGAGGATGTTGACGTAGCTCAGCACGGAGTCGGGGTTGAACCCGAACACGTCGACGAAGTCGCTCACCGTCGAGAGGTGGCCGCGCTCCAAGGCGGGCACGAGCTTCGCCGTCGGGCCGAACCGGGTGACGCTCCCGTCGTGGACGTCGGCGTCGCCGTGGACCGCCGCGAACGGGAGCTTCTTCATTTGGAGCGTGTACACCTTCCCGTTCAGCAGGTCGTCGGCGAGGAAGAAGCTCCCCGCGACGGGCAAAAGCGACATCCCCTCGCCGTACCCCATCTCCTTGGCGAACTGGAGGCTGTGCGAGCCGGCGGCGACGACGACCGCCTCGGCGTCGAACGCGCCGTCGTCGGTGTCGACGCGGAAGCCGTCGCCCCGCTCGTCGACGCCGGTCACGGTCGTCCCGAGGTGGACGGAGACGCCGTCCTCCTCGCGGGCGGCCTCGACGAACGACTCGGCGACCGCGCCGTAGTCGACGACGTAGCCGTCGGGCGTCTGGAGCGCCTTCAGCTCGGTACCGGGGTCGCGCCCCTCGATGACTTTCGGCTCCAGCTCGGCGATCTCCTCGCGGCCGATCTCGCGGAGCTTCGGGAACAGGTCGCCGAACCCCTCCTCGCGGTAGCGCTCCTCCAGCTTGGCGACCTCCTCGTCGCCCACGCCGAGGACCATCTTGCTCCGCTTGCTGTGCATCTCGCGGTCGGGGTCCGCCCCTTCGAGGTACCCCGCGAGCAGCTCGGCGCCCTCCTTGACCTCCTCGGCCTTCTCCAGGGTGTAGTTCGTCTCGATGTCCCCGAAGTGGAGGGTCTGGGAGTTGTTCGTCCGGTGTGAGTTGATCGCCGCGATCTCCCGTTCCTTCTCGATCAGCGTGACGTCCTCGACGTCGGTGAACTTCGCCACCGTGTACAGAAGCGACGCCCCGCTTATCCCGCCGCCGACGATTACGAGATCGGTGTCAGACATGCGTGGTGAAAGCTCACCTCGCGAGACGCCCTCCCCCGTTAACCCTTTTACCATCCTCGCGCGAAATCGCGGGGTAGAGCCCCTACGAACGTCTATCTCGAAAACGACGATCGTCGAACAGCTGTCGGCGCCGCGGTTCGGGCCCCTCCCGAGTTACCCGTCGCGCGCGGCGCGGTACCGCTCGCGGACCGCCGCGAACAGTTCCCTCCCGGCCTCGGTCCGGAGCCGCGGCTCGGCCGTCGCGAAGAACTCGTCGAGACCGTCGTACTCGCGGAACGCGTCGGGCTCGCCCCGCTCCGGGTCGTACCGGTCGTCCCGCTCGTACAGCAGGGCCTGGAGACAGACGTCGAGCAGGTCGCACTCCTTGACGAGGACCGCTTCCGGCGACTCGCGGGCCTCGTACGCCTCCCAGGCGTCGGCAACGCGTTCGGGGAGCGGGCCGGCGAGGTCCGACATCGCCTCGCGCTCCGCCGCCGCCTTCGCCTCGCGGTCGACCGCGTCCGCGGTCGAGTCGGCCCGGGTCGCCACGTCGCCCGTCTCCGCCTCCGCGACGTCGTGGACGACGGCGAGCCGGAGCGCGCGGTCGAGGTCGACGCCCGGGAGGTCCTCGCGAAACCGATCGCCGAGGGTCACGACGAGGTAGGCGACCCCCCACGAGTGGGCGGCGACCGACTCGGGCGCGTCGACCCCGCGGAGCTGCCAGCCCGTGCGCCGCTCGTCTTTCAGGTCGTAGGCGGCGAGGACGGCGTCGAACGCCCGTTCAGCGTCCGCGTCGCGCTGTTCGTCGGCCATCGCTCCGGGCCGCTACTCGGCGAGCGCCCAGCTGTCGTCGCCGACGGGCTCGGCCACGTCCCGGCGGACCATCTCGTCGATGACCTCGTCGAGGCGGTCGGGCTGGGCGACCTCCATCTCGATCCGGCCGATGCCGTGGTACTCCTCCAAGTAGTGACGCAGGTCCTCCCGCGAGAACGCCGACTCGTCGGCGCGCTCCATCGCGCCCTCGGTGAGGTCGATCATGTCTTCGAGGAAGTTCCACGGGTAGACGACCCACGTCCACTGTTCGAGCCGCTCGCCCACGAAGTCGGGCTGGAACTCGGAGGTGCCCAGGAGCTGGAGCGTCGCGGTGCGGATCTCGGCCGCGTTCCGGTCGTCGACGTACTCCTCGGCGCGGCGGATCGAGCCGCCCGTGTCGGCGATGTCGTCGATGATGAGGACGTTCTTCCCCTCGACGCTCCCTTCCGGCATCGGGTAACGGATCTGGGGCTCGCCGCTCTTCTCGGCGGTGCCCACGTAGTGTTCCATCTTGAGGCTCGTGAGGTCGTTGAGCCCGAGGAAGTCGCAGACGCAGCGGCCCGCGAACCAGCCGCCGCGGGCCAGCGCGACCACCATGTCCGGCTCGAAGTCGGCCCGCTTCACCGCGTCGGAGACGTTGCGGCAGAGCCCGTAGATGTACTCCCAGTTGGTGAGCGTGCAGTCGAAGTCGTCCGGGAGGTCGCTCATACGACCGTACCTGCCACCCGCGCGCTGATAAGGGTTTAGCTCCGGCGTCGCGGGCCTCACCGCAGCGCCGAGATCAGCGCGATACCGCCGGCCAAAAGCAGCGCGAGCGCGGCCACGGGCTGGCCGCCGCCGACCGCGAGGGAGACGCCGTAGACGAGCCCGGCCGCGAGCGCGCCGACGAGCAGGCTCAGCCCCGCGTGGACCGCGACGTTGCGCCGGACCCGCGCGCCCCGGCCGACCTGTTCGCCGAGGCCGACGCCGTGGTCGGCCACGTCCCACGCGACCGCCAGCCCGACGGCGGCGACGAGCAGCGGCTCGGCGGTCGCGCCGCGGTACCCGGCGACCGCGAGCCCGACCACGCCGACGGCTGCGCCCCACGTGAGGACCCGCGTCGACCGCCGGAGCGAACCGCCGAGGAACCCGAGCGCGGCGACGCCGAGCAGCGCGCCGCCGACCGGACTCGCGACTAGCCCCGCGGTCGCGGCGACACCCGCGGCCGCGAGGCTCGCGACGACCGCGACCGTCGGCGACCGCGCGTCCGTCTCGTGGAAGTCGCCGTGCGCGTCGTCACCGGTCGGTCGGGCCGCCGAACCGTCGCCGCTCATCGCGACCACCGCCTCGTCGCGGCCGCGACGGCGACCGGGAAGGAGTCGTCGCCCCACTCCACCGCGCGGATCCCTCCCGACCGGAGCGACCGCAGCCGCTGGCGCCGCTCGAAGGTCGTCAGCCGCTGGCCGACCGTTCCGGTCGCGGTGGGGTCCGGCGAGAGGACCGTCACGAGGTGCCCGTGCGCGTCGATCCGGCGGGCGAGCGTCGCCGCGGTGTCGTCGACGAGCGGCGTGAAGAACAGCACCTGCGCGTCGGCCGGGAGCCGCCGCCGGAACCGCCGGAGCCACAGCGACCGGTAGAACCGCTCGTCGCTCGGCGTCGGCGCCAGCGCCGGGGCGGTCGCCAGCGTCTCCCGCCCGCGAGCGGCGTGGACGGTCCCGCTGCCGGGCGGGAGCCAGCAGTCCAGCGGCGACAGCGCCGCGATGCCGACCCGGTCGCCGCCGTCGAGGAGCGCCGAGAACGCCTGGCCGGCGGCCGCGACGCTCGCCTCCACCGCGGTCTCGGCGTCGGGGTCGGACGCGGCGTACGCGGACTCGCGGGCGTCGACGAGCAGCACGACGGTGGCCGAGCGCTCCTCGCGCAGTTCGACGGTCGACAGCTCGCCCGTCCGCGCCCGGCGGTTCCAGTCGATCCGCTTGAGCGGGTCGCCCCGGCGGTACTCCCGGGTCGCGTGGAACTCGACGCCGGCGCCGCCCACGTCGGTCGGGACCCGCCCGTGGTGGACGGTCGTCAGCCCGCGGAGGGGGAGGTCCCCGCCGGCGGCCAGTTCGGGGGTACAGGCGATTGCGGTCGGCGCGTCGAGGGCCGTCGCTCGCTCGCGGGCGCCCGCGGCGTCGCGCGTGACCGCGGTCATCGGCTCCCACTCGTGGTCGCCCCGGGCCGCGCGCACCGTGTACTCGAACGTCACCGCGGCCCCGGGCCGCAGCGCCGTGGCGACCCGCGCGGGGCCCTCGGCGACGGCCAGCCCCGGCGGGACGCCGTCGACGAGGCGGAGGTCCGGGAGCGGCGCCTCCCCGACGTTCTCCGCGCGGACCGTCACGCGCACCTCGTCGCCGGGCGCCGGGGCCTCGTCGCTCACCGTCCGGGTGACCGCGAGCGTCGGCGTCGGGGCCTCCCCGGCCCGGGCGTACACGGCGTAGCCGACCCCGACCGCGCCGGCGAGCACCAGCGACGACTGGCGGACGAGCACGCCCAGGCCGACGAGGGCCAGCGCCGCCCCGGCGATCCCCAGCCAGCGGTCGGTCGCGACCTCGCGCCGGCGCTCGCGGTCGGTCGGCGCCGCGGCCGGCCGTCCGGCCGCCGCGGAAGCGTCTCCGATCGCCTCGCCAGTTTCTTCGGCCGCCTCGTCTTCGGACTTTGGCGCGTCGGACTCCGACTCGTCGACACGGTCGGCCGTCGGCCCGGGTCGGTCGTCCCGTTCCGGACCGCTCGTCTCGCTCCCGCCGCTCGCGGCCGCGTCCGAGCCGGCCGCCACCTCGGCGCCTCGCGGGTCGCTCACCCCGCACCCCCCTCGATCCGTTCGATCTCGTCGACCGCGGCCCGGAGCCCGTACCAGTAGTTCGAACGCCCCCGGATCCCGGCCGACAGGCGGACGCGGACCGGGTACCCGCTCCGGGTGTCGAAGAAGGCGGCCGCGGTGGGGTCGTCCGTCCACGTCCCGTCGTCGACGGCCGCCGCCGCGGCCTCTGGCGGGCAGTTCCGGTCGCGGGCCACGGCGTCGACCGCGACCTCCCGGATCCGGTCGCGGAGGTCCCGCCGGTCCCGGTAGCCCCCCGGCGCCGGGCTGACGACCCGCGCGATCCGCTCGTCGAGGTCCGTCCCGGGCACCGCGGCGGGCGCGCGCCGCTCCGGTTCGCCGGGGTCGGTCAGCAGCCGCCGCCGGTCGCGGCGCGCGTTCGCGTACCGCACCCCCTGGACCACGCCGAGGACGCCGAGCAGCGTCACCACGGCCGAGGTGGGGGAGATGGCCGCCGCGACGCCGCGGTCGAGCGCCGCGAGGACGCCGACGGCGACCGCCGCCACGCCGACGATCGCGAGCGGTCGCACTACGGCTCACCCCCGTCGGGTCCGGCGGCCGCGGTCGCGGACCGGTCGCGCGTCACGAGTCGCCCCCGTGTCGCTCCTCGATCCGGCGCAGCGCCTCGACGGCGCGGCGCTCGCGGTCGTCGGTCGCGTCCTCGCCGCCGTACCGCACGCGCTCGAACACCTCGGTGAGCGCGGTCACCGGCTCCTCGTCGACGCCGGCGTCGACCGCGGCGGTCGCGAACTCGGCGGGCGTCGAGGAGGCGGGCCGGTCGACGTCGAGCACGTCCGTCATGTCCCGCCACGCGCGGTACACCTCGTTGTCCGCGTCCGACGACTCGATCCGGTCGGCGGCCTCGCCGGCGGTCCGACCGATCGCGTCGAGGTTCGGCGGCTCCTCGGCCGGCTCCTCGGCCCGCGCGGCCGCGTCCCCGTCCGCCTCGTCGTCGCCGCCAGCGAGGAGCAGCGCGGCGACGCTGGCGATCACCGCGACCACCACGACGAGCGCGAACAGGATCTGCGGCGCCGACGCCGCGCCCTCGCCGCTGCCGACGCCTGCGCCGCCGACGGCGCCGGCCGGTAGGATGCTCGTCCCGTTGCCGCCGAGGCCGAGCGAGACGGTGACGCTCTCCGCGACCGAGCGGCACGTCGACAGCACCCAGAAGAGGACGCCGACGGGGGCGCCAATCACGCTCGCGACGGCGACGCTCGCGAACGGCGACGCGGTGTCGCGGTAGGTGATCGCGGCGAGCAGCGCCAGTCCGACGAGCAGCGCTAACACGGCCGGCGGCTCCCGCAGCGACGGGAAACAGAGCCCCGACGCGGAGAACTCGCCGGCCTCGCCCGACGAGGAGAGCACGCCTGGGTCGCCGGTGTCCGATCCGACGCTCGGGGCCTCGCCGCCGCCCCCGCCGAACCCGCCGCTACCCGTGTCGACGGCGGTGTTCAGCGTCGCGGCAGCGACGCCGAGCGCGACGAGGGCGAGGAGGGCGACCGCGACCGCGACGAGGGCGTCCCGCTTCACGTCCCCGAATACGCCGGCCGCCGGGAATAGCTTACGGCGTCGGCCACCCGGGCTGTGGCTCGCCGCTTCGGGCTGGCCTCATCGGCCGGGCTGGCGTCATCGGTCCAGGCTGGCGTCACCGGCGCCTCCGTGCGGGCGACTCGGTCGGCCCTCGGACCGCTCCCCTACGCGTCCTCGCTCCCGTCGACGAGGTCGTCGAGCGGCGTCGTCGGGAACAGCGCGTCCACGTCGGGCTCGGGGTCGACCAGGCGGTACGCGGTCCCGTCGCGCTCGACGACGCCGGCGGCCGCCAGGTGATCGAGGTGCGAGAACGCCTCGCCGGGGCCGTGGAGCACGTGGATGTCCTCCAGCGAGCCGAACAGCGCCGCCGACACCTCCCACGCGGTCGCGGGGCCCGACTCGTCGAGCACGTCGATCACCCGGCGGGTCCGGTGGCGGTGGTGGTCGAGGATCGTCGCCGCGCGGCGCCCCGGATCGTCGATCCGCCAGCGATGACCGGGGTGGGCGGCGTCGAAGTCGCGCGCGACGAGCCGCGCGAGGCTCTCGGCGTAGGCGGCGAGCGCCCCCTCGACGCGCACGTCCGCGCCGCCGACGTTCGGTGTGTACTTCGGGAGCAGCGCGTCCCCGGTGAACACCTCCTCCGTCGCGTCGTCTCCCGCCACGGGCTCGTGGTCGGGGACAGTTCGGGGGTCGAACGCGAACCCGGAGAGGCCCGCGGTGTGGCCCGGCAGGTGGAGGACTTCGAGCTCGACGCCGCCGGCCTCGATCACGTCGCCGTCGCCGAACGTCGTCACGTCCGCGGGGTCGCCGGAGAGGTCCGCGCTGACCGCGTCGAAGAACCCCGTCAGGCGCTCGCGGTCGGCCGCGGGCATCCCCCAGCGCTCGAACGTCTCGCGCTGGAGGTCGCGGTCGGCGAACAGCGGCGTCTCGGTCCCGTCGACGAGGCCGGCGTCCGCCTCGTGGACGTACACGTCGGCGCCGCCCGCGGCCTGTACCTCGCCCGCGAGCCCCGCGTGGTCCGGGTGCCAGTGGGTGAGCACGACCGCGTCCACGTCGGCGAACGAGCGGCCGTGCTCGGCGAGGCCGTCGACCAACTCCCCGCGCACGCCCGGGAGCGCGACGCCGGTGTCGACGAGCGCCGTCGTCTCGCCGTCGAGCAGGTACACGTCGTTTTCGCCCTCGAAGACGGTGTTGCCGAGCTGGATCCGTTTCACACGACTCCGTCGGCTGCCGGGCATTTCACGGTTTCTACCGCGGCGCGACCGACCGCCGCTCGCCGCCCTCCCGTCCGTCCGCGGACGCGACCGTTGGGGCTTTGCTTCTCCCGCCCGTTCCGGTGATATGGAGTATCAACCGGGCGTGTGTAACATCGGACCGACCCAACAGCGACGGCGGCTGCTCCTCGGCGTCGGGTCGCTGCTGGCCGCGGCGGCGTACGTCGCGGCGGTCGTCTCGCTCGCGTGGCCGCGGTGGGCGCTGATCGCCGCCGTGGTCCCGCTGTACGGCGCCGCGATGGGCGCGTTACAGTACCGCGAGCGCTTCTGTATCGGCTTCGCGGGGATGGGCGTCTTCGACGTGGGCGACGGGGCGAACGAGATTCAAAACGAGGAGGCGCTCGCCGCCGACCGCAAGAAGGCGGTCCGCCTCAACGCGAAGGCGATGGCGCTCGGCGCGGCCGGAACGGTGGTCGTCTTCGCCGCAGCGACCGTCTTTCTATAAATTGTCGTACCGTTCCGGACCGTTCGTTTATACCTGATTGCGAGCGGGTCGGCGGCGAACACCGCCAAAGATCCAGGCGCACGGCTGCCCCTTTGAGTCTCCCCCGACCGCACAGCCCCGCGCCTCACACCTCCCCGGCCTCGCGGTTCGCTCGGGGCTCCCTGCGGTCGCCCTCCCTCACCGCGTCCAGCGAGAATCGGAGATTCTCTGGCAGCCGGCGCGTCGCGCCGGCGACCTCGCGCGCGCCGCCTCGCGGCCTCCGCTTCGCTCCGGCCGCTCGCAGGCACGCGCCGCCGCACAGCACCGCAATTTGTGTGGGTTCTCGGTAGAGTATCAACACGAACGTGCGTATAGAAAAGCATTAGACCCGGCTCGGTGACCACGTAAGTGAATGAGTCTGTCCGATGCGGACCACGAGCTCGTGACCGCGGAGCTCGGTCGGGAGCCGACGGCGGCCGAGGCCGCGTTGTTCGAGAACCTCTGGAGCGAGCACTGCGCGTACCGCTCCTCGCGGCCCCTGCTGTCGGCGTTCGACAGCGAGGGCGACCAAGTCGTGGTCGGCCCCGGCGACGACGCCGCGGTCCTCGCGCTGCCCGAGCCCGACGCGGCCGACGCCCCCGCGGCCGAGCGCGCCGCCGACGACTACGGCGACACATACGTCACGTTCGGCGTCGAGAGCCACAACCACCCCTCCTTCGTCGACCCGTTCGACGGCGCGGCGACGGGCGTCGGCGGCATCGTCCGCGACACGATGAGCATGGGCGCGTACCCGGTCGGCCTCCTCGACTCGCTGTATTTCGGCGGCTTCGACCGCGAGCGCTCGCGGTACCTCTTCGAGGGCGTCGTCGAGGGCATCTCCCACTACGGCAACTGTATCGGCGTCCCCACGGTCGGCGGCAGCGTCGCCTTCCACGGCGGCTACGAGGGGAACCCCCTCGTCAACGTCGCCTGCGTCGGGCTGACGAACGAGGAGCGGCTCGTCACGGCCACCGCGCAGGAGCCGGGCAACAAGCTGGTCCTCGTCGGCAACGGCACCGGCCGCGACGGGCTCGGCGGCGCCTCCTTCGCGAGCGAGGACCTCGCCGAGGACGCGGAGACCGAGGACCGCCCCGCGGTCCAGGTCGGCGACCCCTACGCCGAGAAGCGGCTGATCGAGTGCAACGAGGCGCTGCTCGACGAGGACCTCGTCCGCTCGGCCCGCGACCTCGGGGCGGCCGGGCTCGGCGGCGCCTCCTCCGAGCTCGTCGCGAAGGGCGGCCTCGGCGCCCGCATCGAGCTCGACCGGGTCCACCAGCGCGAGCCGAACATGAACGCCACCGAGATCCTGCTCGCCGAGAGCCAGGAGCGGATGTGCTACGAGGTGGACCCGGACGACGTCGACCGCGTCGCCGCGCTCGCCGAGCGGTTCGACCTCGGCTGCTCCGTCATCGGCGAGGTGACCGAGGGGAACTACGTCTGCGAGTTCGCGGGCGACGCGGACGGCGACGGGGAGCCGGAGGTCGTCGTCGACGCGCCGGCCGAGTTCCTCGCGGACGGCGCGCCGATGAACGACCTGCCGAGCGCGCCGCCGAGCGAGCCCGAGCGCGACCTGCCGGACGACGCGCCGCCGCTCGACGAGGCGGTCGCCGCCGTCCTGTCGGCCCCCTCGACCGCGAGCAAGCGCTGGGTGTACCGCCAGTACGACCACGAGGTCGGCACGCGCACGGCCCTGAAGCCCGGCGACGACGCCGCGCTGCTCGCGATCCGGGAGACGGAAGCGGAGGACGGGGCCGACGGCGGCGCGGACGAGTCCGGCGACGGCGTCGGCCTCGCGCTCGCCTCCGGCGCGAACCCGAAGTGGACCGCGGCCGCGCCGTACGAGGGCGCCCGCGCCGTCGCCCTAGAGAACGCGACGAACCTCGCCGCGACCGGCGCGGTCCCGCTCGCCGCGGTCGACTGCCTCAACGGCGGTAACCCGGAGAAGCCGGACGTGTACGGCGCGTTCGAGGGGATCGTCGACGGGCTCGCCGACGCCTGCGCCGCGCTCGACGCCCCGGTCGTCGGCGGGAACGTCTCGCTGTACAACGACAGCGTCGAGGGCCCGATCCCGCCGACCCCGACGCTCGCGGTGCTGGGGACGACGCGCGGCTACGACGCGCCGCCGGCCGCGCTCGACGCCGACCGCGCGGCCGACTCCGAGCTGCTGCTCGTCGGCGCCGCCGGCGACGCGCTCGGCGGGTCCGAGTACCTCGCGCACGCCGGCGGGAGCGACCGGTTCCCGGCGCTGCCCGACGACTCCGGCGGCGCCGACGACCTCGCCGGCTTCGTCGCGTCGCTGGCGGCGGCCGCCCGCCACGAGTCGACGCTCGCGGCCCACGACGTGAGTGAGGGCGGGCTCGCGGTCGCGCTCGCCGAGCTGGTGACCGACGACGCCGGCGTCGACGCGACCCTCCCCGACCGCGTCGCGGCCTTCGACGAGACGCCCGGCCGCCTCCTCGTCCAGACCACCGACCCCGAGGGCGTCGCGGCCGAGGCCGGCGACCTCCCCGTCTTCCGGCTCGGCGAGGTGACGACGGACGGGACGCTCTCGCTTTCGGTCGGCGACGAGTCCGTCGCGCTCTCCGCCGACGCGATACGGGACCGCCGCGACGTGATCGACCGCGAACTGGCCTGAACCGGCGAGACGCGGCACGCGGGGGCTTCGACCGTCCGCGGTCCGTCCCCGCGACCGCCCGATTTCGACGCCGCGAGAGCGAGCGATACGCTTTTAGGCACTCCTAAAGTATGTGGCGGCAACCGCGGGACGCCGGTCGGCCCGGCGCCCGCCCCTCACCGATGGCATCCACGGAACCAGTCGGCACGACGCGCTCGGTCGAGTCGGACGACGCGACGAGCGAGCGACCCCGCGACGACTCGGACGACCGGCAGTCGGCCGGTGACGACGCCGACCACGTCCTGTCGCTGTCGGACGTGACGAAGGCGTTCGGCCCGGAGACCGCGGTCGAGGACGTCTCGCTCGACGTCCGGTCGGGCGAGCTGCTGACGTTCCTCGGGCCGTCCGGGTGCGGGAAGACGACGACGCTGCGCACCATCGCGGGGCTCGAAGAGCCCACGGAGGGCCACATCACGCTCGGCGACGAGGTCGTCGCCGGCGACGGGTCGTTCGTCCCGCCGGAGCGGCGCGACGTGGGCATCGTCTTCCAGAACTTCGCGCTCTTCCCCCACCTCACCGTCCGCGAGAACATCGCGTTCGGGCTGTCGGACGCCGACGCCGCCGAGAGCGAAGCGCGCGTCGACGAGCTCTTGGAACTGGTCGAAATGACCGACCACGGCGAGAAGACGCCGGACCAGCTCTCGGGCGGGCAGAAGCAGCGCGTGGCGCTGGCCCGCTCGCTGGCCCCCGAGCCCGAGGTGCTCCTCTTAGACGAGCCGTTCTCGAACCTCGACGTGCGCCTCCGGGTGGAGATGCGCGAGGAGGTGCGCCGCATCCTGAAGGAGGCGGGCGTCACCGCCGTCTCGGTCACCCACGACCAGGAGGAGGCGCTCTCCATCTCCGACCGCGTCGCCGTGATGAACGACGGGCAGATCGAGCAGGTCGGCCGCCCCGAGTCCGTCTTCGAGCGCCCCGAATCGAAGTTCGTCGCCTCCTTCCTCGGCCGGGCGTCGTTCCTCGAGGGCGAGCTCCGCGACGGGAAGGTCGACACCGGTATCGGCCGCTTCGACGCCGTCACGCTGGAGGGGTACGACACCGTCTACGACGGGGCGCCCGTCGACGTCTTGGTCCGCCCCGACGACCTCCGCGCGACGCCGGCGAGCCCCGAGCTCGCCGACGGCGTCGTCACCTCGCGGCAGTACGTCGGCCCCTCGTTCGTCTACCGGGTCGAGCTCGACTCCGGCGAAGCGGTCCACTGCCTCCACAACCACGTCGAGGAGTTCGACCTCGACGAGCCGGTCTCCCTAGAGCTCACCGCGGACCACCCGCTCGCCTGGTACCCGCGCTGAGCGCGCCGCCGGCGGCGATCTCGTGTCGGTAACTGTGCCCGAAGAGCGCCGGCGGCGCTCAGAAGGTGGCGAGGAACGGAACGGCGTACGCGATCAGCAGGCCGATCACGGTGACGGCCGCGCCGATACCGACCTCACGGGTCCCGAACTCCTGCATCGGGGCGGTCACGCGCGCGTCCGGGTCGGGCTCGTGCGAGTGGTCGTCCATGCCCGCGACTCCGGTCGGGGGATACATAAGCCCACCTGAAGCCGATGGCGTCGACCCGCCCGGAGCCGGGCGCACCCGCCGTCCCGGGCCGCCCCCCGTACGCGGTTTCTCGACGCGATATGTACCGCCCGTTCGGCCACGGAGGACGCTCTCGTGCCCCGATCAGCTCGGTAATATCGTCAGAAAAGAAACTTACATATGGTTCGTTGCGGGACGGTAATATACGGTCAACTGACACAACTATGACAACCGTCCTCACGCTAGCGTTCGTCGGCGTCATTCCGATCGCCGTCGCGTTCGTCCTGCTCGCCGGACTGCGGTGGTCGGCCGCCCGCGCGATGGGCGTCGGGTGGCTGCTCGCGGGCGGGATCGGACTGACGTACTGGGGCATGGAGCTCGACTGGCTGGTCGCGTCGGCCGTCTACGGCGCGCTCCAGGCGGTCGACATCATCCTCATCGTCTTCGGTGCCATCCTCCTGATGAACTACCTCGAGGGGAGCGGCGCCATCGCCACCATCCGCTGGTACTTCGGCCAGATCGAGGAGGACAGACGCATCCAGGTCCTGCTCATCGGCCTCGGCTTCATGACGATCATCGAGGGCGCGGCCGGGTTCGGCACCCCCGGCGCGCTCGCCGCGCCGCTTTTCATCGGGCTCGGCTTCCCGCCGCTTGCGGCCGCGGTGTTCGGCCTCTTCTTCAACGCGCCGAACCCGCCCTTCGGCGCGGCCGGGACCCCGGTCATCGGCGGCACCGGTGCCGTCATCGAGCCGGCGCTGTCGGGCTCGATGAGCGTCGGCGAGTTCCTCTCGATGGTCTCCGCGTGGTCCGGCGTCGTCACGGGGGTGACCTACGTGTTCTGGGGCCTGCTCGGCGTGTTCTTCCTGACGTACTGGTTCGGCGACGCCGACGGCGGGCGAAGCGTGGGCGGCGCCGTCCGCGATACGCTCCCCATCGCGCCGTTCGCGCTCCTGCTCGGCGCCGTCACGGGCGGGACGCAGCTGGCCATCGCGTGGGTCGTCGGCCCCGCGCTCCCCGACATCGCGGCCGGGTTCGTCGTCCTCGGCGTCGGGCTCCTGCTCGCAAACAACGACGTCCTCGTCCCCGACCGCGAGTGGGACTTCCCGAGCGACTCGCGGTGGAGCGACACCTGGCTCGGCGGGCTGGACCTCGACGAGATCTCCCGCGACCAGCCGAAAAAGGAGATGTCGGTGCTGCTCGCGTGGACGCCGTACCTGCTCGTCGCCCTCGCGCTCCTCGTCACGCGGTGGCCCGACCTCACCGTCGCCGGGACCGAGGTGCTCGCGTGGATCCAGAGCTTCTCCGTCAGCATCGACTCGATCCTCGGCACGGAGCTCGGCTACACGCTCCAGTATCTCTACCTCCCGGGGACGATGCCGTTCATCCCCATCGCCGTCCTCACGGGACTCCTCCACAAGATGGACCTCGACGAGATGGGCGCCGCGTGGCGGCGCTCGGTCGAGCAGGTCGCGCCCGCCGCGCTCACGCTGATCATCGCGGTGTCGATGACGCAGGTGATGATCCAGTCGCAGACGAACACCGCGGACCTCCTCGGCATGATGGAGGCGCTCAGCCGGGCGCTCGCCATCGGCGCGGGCGGCCTGCTCCCGCTGATCTCGCCGTGGATCGGCGCCATCGGCTCGTTCATGACCGGGAGCAACACCTCCTCAAACATCCTCTTCAGCGTGCTCCAGTACAACGCCGCCGAGACGGTCGAGCTCTCGCGGACGGTCGTCGTCAGCCTCCAGAACGTCGGCGGCGGCCTCGGCAACATGGTCTCGGTGCTGAACGTCGCCGCGATCTGCGGCGTCGTCGGTATCACCGGTCGCGAGGGCGACCTGCTCCGCAAGGCCATCGTCCCGATGGCGCTGTTCGCGCTGTTCGCCGGGCTGTTCGGGATGCTCCTGAGCTACGTCCTCGTCCCCGGGCTGTTCTGAGCTCGCGGGGTCGGTTCGGAACCGGGCGTTTCGGGCTCGGTTTCTGAGAGCCGTCAGATCGAAGCGGAATTTTATCCGCGGTCGCATCGACGACTGTGTATGGGCGGCGTCGACCTCACCGACCGCGGACTCGTCGTCGACCGCGAGCCCAATCGCCTTGACGAGCTCGCGGTCAGATTCTCTCGGGTGCTCTCGCGCCTCGACATCGACCACGTCTTCGTCGCGGGCTACGTCGCGATACTCGCCGGGCGGTCGCGTTCGACCGAGGACGTCGACGTGTTCATCGAGCGCTGCTCGTCGGAACGGATCGACGACCTCGTCGCCGAACTGGAGCGTGAGGGGTACTGGGGACCGGCGATGCCGCTCTCGGACACATACGGGAACCTCGCCAGCGGGACGAACATCTGGGTCGCGCCGGACGGCGAGATGACGCCACACCTCGAAGTGAAGTTCCCGAACGACGAGTTCGACCGCGCGTCGCTTGCGAACGCGATCGACGCGCACGTCGGCGGCGAGACGGTCCCCATCGGGCCGCTCGAACTCCAGATCGCGTACAAGCTCTCGCTCGGCGGTCGGACCGACCTTGAAGACGCCGCGCACCTCTACACCGTTTTCGAAGAAACGCTTTCCCGCGACCGGCTCGAAATGTGGGTCGAACGACTCGACGTCGAAGACCGCTATGAGCGACTCACAAACACCTAAAGAGGGCTCGGCCGGAAGCGATGACGGTCCCGAGCGACCGCCCCGCTACGAGCAGGTGATCCGGTGGGCCGAGTATATTAACACGCAACCGCCGGAAGTATGGGGCCCGCAACAGAACGCGGTCGTGAACGGCCAGATCGAGAGCGCGCAGGCGGTCGACGTGAGCGCCGAGGAGAAGAAGCGAATCCGGGAGTTCGCGGACGAGACGTTGCGGGCCGAAGGTGAGATCAACGAGGAAAATAACAGCGAGGAGTAGATCGACGCCCGAACTCAGTCGTAGAGTATCTCATCGATGTCCGCCTCGTCGGTTGCGACCCTGGAACTGACTCGGCCGCGCCGCATTCGTTCTTTTTGTTCCTCTGATAGCCGGAGGGGCGATACCATATCGAAGCCTCTCTCACGAGCCGTAATAGTCGTTACTCGAACGACTCCAACTTCCCGACGTTCCTGGTGTACACGTCCGGCGCGACGTACCAGCCACGGTCGATCATCGCGTCGATCGCCTCGGCGGACAACTTTCCGCGTTTCACCGCCGAGAGGAGGACGTGCGCGGTCCCGCGCGTCTCGACCCCCCGACCGCAGCCGCCGAGCGACCCGCGGCCTCGTCCATTACCGCGACGCCGTCGCGCGCGTCGGCACACGCGAGCACCGCGACATCGGCGTTGCTCAGCCCTGAATGACGCTCAAGCCGTGTCGCGACCGTGGAGCCGTCGAAGTTGACCTCGACGACGTCGAGGTTCCCGCCCTTGACCGCCCGCTCGATCCAGCGCGCGTCGTTGTAACCCGCTTCGACCCCCTCGGTCACGACCTCGTGATACACCCATTCGAGGACGAGCTGCGGGTCCGAAAGTTTCTCGACGACGCCCAGCCGTTCCGCCCTCGCGAGGTAGATTAGTGAGGTCGCGTCGAAGATCCAGGTCACAGGTTGTCGAGGTCGGCTTCGAGGTGAGCGGACGAAACCCGCGGGCGGTCAGATTCCCTGACGAGCCGCGCGAACTCCCAGACCGACAGCTCCGCGAGCCCGGCGGCCCTGGCAAGCGATACCTTACCATCCGCGAACCAGTCGAGCGCGCGTTCCCGGCACCACTCGTCGAGCCCCTCAGCAGGGAGTTTCCTGACTGCCGTACTCCGGTCGAGACGCTCGGACTCGAGGTACGCCTCAAGTTCGGCTTCGAGGTCGTCAGAGACGCGGGCGGAGATGGTGGGCACACTGTTTGCTATGTGTACGATGTATTCATAGGTCTCGGCGGGACTCCCCCGTCCTTAGTCGGAGCGTGGATTGGCTGTCCAAACATCGAGGGCGACAGTCTCCAGGTAGAGAGGACCTATATGACCGCGGAGATAATACACACGTATATCTGAAACGGGTACGAACGATAGCGGTATCGACGACCCCGAGACGACGATCAACGTGCGCGTCACCGAGCGCCAGTTAGCGGAGATCGACGCGGCCTGGAGAGAAGAGGGCTACACCTCTCGGAGCGAGTTCCTCCGGCACGCGATCCGGGACGCGACGGAGCACCCGGGTGCGTCACGTGATATGCTGGCGAGCATCGCGGTCGAGGAGTACGCGATGCGGAAGGGTGTGAGTGAGGCCGTCTCTCGCGCCGAGGTCGCCGAAATGATCGATGACGAGGAGTAACGACTGGACGTGGGAATTCCGGCGGCCTGCCGCGCAGGTCTTCAACGGACTCGACACGCCGATACAGCGTCGGATCGTCTCGAAGTTCGACGACATCGCGACCGACGAGTAGTGGACCTTCCCGAGTATATCAGTTGTTGGTAATACGATTTCTTTATTCAGCCCGCGCCGCGAATATTTGTCGGGCGATTCATCGTCGTTCATGGATTGACTCACGAGTGTAATCAGTTCTTTTCCTCTGATTCCTGATACTGTTCGCCGAGGGGCTTCAGCCGCAGTTCTCCGAAGCCGTATCGGGAGTGCGACCCGACTCGGCAGAGACCGTTCTTCGCAGTCTCCACCGGACGGTCTCCGAGGTACTTCACGACCTGTCCGTGGTCCACCGTCTCCAACCTGAATACCTCGCGTTGTTCGAGGATCTTCTCCTCCCGGAGCCGGAGTTCATCGCGGTTCTCCGCCCACCACCACGGGATAGAGCGGTCGTCCGCGTCGGGATACTCCGTCTCCACCACGAATGGCGTCACGAGTTCGATTAGGTACGTCTCCGCGCCTTCGAGCCGTGAGTAGTCAAGGCCATCGAGGTCCACCATCTGCGTGTCCTTCAGCTGAACCTCGCCGTAGCCGTAGTTCCGCTTACCTCCGAACTGAAGGCCCTCAAGCGCGTCCTCGCCGAGCGGGAGTGCCGCCGGGTCATCGGCGTGGAGGTAGGCGTGAACGTACCACTTCGTCGTCTGTTGCTGTTTCCGCTGGTCTTCCCGGCGGCCCATGATGGTCTCGTGGGCGAGTGCCGGATGACCGCCCTGAACGCGGAGGTCGTGCGTGTTCAGCGCGTCCCGTGCCCGTGTATCCAACAGCCACGGGTGTGTGGCCTCACGTTGGAGGAACAGGTCGTTGTAGGCATCCACGTCGGGCAGGCCGCTCCCGAGGTACGGACGGATGCCGGATTGGGTGTGTTCCTCGGGAAAAGTCCCGAACTGGCCGGGGACGAACACGCCGTGACTGGCTGAGAGCGCCGCGTGCGTCTCGGGATCGAGGCGTTGGCCGAGGGCGTGAAGGATGGCGTTCCCGCTCACGTAGTACGGGTGGCCGATATAGTCCATCCGCAGTTCCCACAGGACCTGCTGAATCGCCGTCATCGGTCGGGCCTCCAATTCTCGAAGTCTTCGACGTATTGGAGTGCTGTACTCCACGACTGTACCCGTCGAAGGTTGGCATCGAGCGTCATGTCGTACTTGTCCTGGTCGGTTTCGAGCGGGTGCGCAGTCAGGCGGTTCCATGCTGACGCCCACGACCGCCACGGGCGACTCCCGAGCCGTGCCGACGGGTTCCCGTCTGCGTTCACGTCGATCCGGAGCGCGAAGCGGTCGCCGTCGAAGACTGTTCGGAACGGAACGACGTCGCCCGCCGAATCGACGATGAGCCGAAGGTTTCCGAACTCGTGGTCGGCTCGGTAGTTGTCCAAGAGAGCCGCCACGAGCAGCGTGTGGAACTTCAGCGAGGTGTACGGGTGATACACCGACTCGTTGAACGCGGCTGCCACGTCCGATGCGAGCCACCGTTTGTGCGCAGTCTGTGCGTCCTCGATGCCGGTGAGGTCCGACACCTCGCTTCCGATGGTCTCCCGAGAGAACTCACCAGGGTCGTAGGCGGTCTCACCGGTCAGCAGCGAGAGGCGGTAGTGATCGTTGTGGGTTGGGACCGTTTGCTCTTGCTTCTGCTGAGGCCGTGAGAGCGCCGCCGCATCGCCGTCCGCGCCCTTCGGAACCGTCTGGTTCACGGCGACGCCAGCGAACTCCTCACGAGCGTCGTCGTGGCTCTCGCCAGTGAACTTGTGTGCGTCGTGCCGGAAGGCCGCGAGCATCTCGCCGCTCATACTGCCTCCACGCGCTCTGCGAGCGCCTCCTGAAACTCCGGGAGGTACTCGTTCTCCCACTTCTCGTCTTTGTCGTCCATTTTGTTCGTGTTGCCCTTCCCCCGGTCGAAGACACGACGGAGTTCGTGTTCCTCGTAGAGCGGGTTCACCAGCTCGCAGTCCACGATCCCGCCGCCGAAGTTCCGAGCGCCGCCGAGCTGGTGAAGGAAGTCTGTTTGGTGGTCATCGAGGAACTCGATGGCTTCGGCGAGCAGCGCCACGAACTCGGGTTTTGTCTCCCGGAAGGAGAGGTGCCACGAGCCGTCAAGGTTCCCGACGGCATCGAGTTCGGTGTTCCGGAGCGGCTCCCGGTTGTCTTCCTCGTTTCGGGAGACGATGTTCCGGTTGAGCCGTCGGTAGTGGCCTTCGGCCTGCCCCCGCGTGTAGTCCACGCTTGAGCGGACCGGCGAGAACTTGATCGGGCGACGCATCACCTTTCCGGGGCGATTTCCGAACCCACCGAAGAGGTCAAGAATCACGCAGCCGGTATCGTCGTCGTCCTGAAGGCACGCACCTTTCTCGTGGTACCCGGCGTCGAGATCCCGGTTGTAGACGTCGTCCTTCCGGAAGTTCGCGTTGGACTCGCCGGGGTGGCAGGCAGTACTGCCACGCTCCTGAACGACCCTCTCCATCCCGTGGCGAAGCCAGCCGGAGAGGCTGAACGCCGGGATAATACCGCCAATCTGGTTCTGCGGGTCGTTGTCCTCGTAGTTGCCGTTCGAGGCGTGGTGCCGGTCGGTCATGATGCTGTCACCGACTACCAGTAGGTCGGTGCGAATTCGCACGAAAACGTCGCGTTCGATGTCTTCAATCATGCTTGTGGAATCAATGAGCCTCAAGCGCCGCTTCGACCGCCTCGGCAGAGGGGTACGGAACGCCGCCAACTCGATACTCCGTGTATTTCTCACCGTCCTCTGTGCGGTGGATGCGGGCCGTCACGCGGAGATCACTACTCATCGTCCACTTCTATCGCTTCGAGCTTCTGTAGCGCCTCACGAAGCTCTGTCTTCGCTTCTGTGATGTCCACAGCGTCGGCCTTGGTGAGTGCGGTTCGAGCTGGGATGAGGTGGTCTTCCCAGACACCAGCCGCTTTCCACTCTACCGTCCCCTTCAGTTCCTCTTCCACCGTCTCTGGTTCGACGGCTTCGGCGTCTCCGACAGAACCGGTGACACCGACTGCGACAGCAGCAGCGCCGAGGAACTGGCGACGAGCCATGCCGCCGTTGCCTTGTTTGTTCTTTTCGCCCTCTTCAGCGGTCGTGACGGAGGTTTGAAGTCCGTCGGTGTCGGATTCCTTCATGCTTCCTTGCGGAAGCGCGGTCGGGCGTGTTCCAACCACGCCCCGGCCATCTTCTGACCGGTGTCCCGCGCTTCACATTACCCCATACTGTACACCAAAACTTAAAGATTACTCTATCAGGTAACGTTACCCTATTCAGTACACAAAGTAGGGTAGACCACATGGAGTAATGTGTATGGCGAAGCAAGATGCGGATATGGCAGAACGCGGACTCCTGACGGATCGTGAACGGGAGATAGTCAAGGGCGAAGCAGACGTTTCAGACGATTATCGATACAGAGTAGCCAGCCGGATTCGGAACAAGATTGACCGAATCGACGACGATGTAACCATCCTCGAAGAACACCGAGCTGACCTGCTCGAAGAGTTGCGAGAGGTCGTCTGCGAGGACGACTGAGGCGGATATTGAAGAAATCGCATAAAGACTAAAATATACCACCTGCGTACCACGCGGTATGAGCACTGACGCGGGAGACAACGGCGATGGGGACATGGTCAAACTCAACGTGAAGGTGCCGAAGCGGCTTCTTGAAGAAATCGACGAGCTGGCCGAGGAGTTGGAGTACACCAACCGCTCGGAGTTCATCCGTGAGGTACTGCGCGATACCACGGAGCCGATTCTGACGCCCGGCGCGCAGGAAAGCGTTTCAGAGGGCTACGCGGATGTCGCAGCGGGACGGACGATGTCCACGGACGAGGCCCGAGAACGCCTCGGAATCGACGACTGAGGGCTGAAGGGTGGCCCACGAAGTCGTTCTGACGGAGACGTTGGTCGAAACGTTGGAGCAGTTCGAAACGCAGGACGCAGAGCGGATCATCAACAAGTTGGAGGACATCGGCGACTTCCCGAACCACTTTCTTGATCGGCTGAAGAATCATCCTGGCTACAAGCTTCGTGTTGGTGACTTCCGTGTCCTGATCGACTGGGACAAGGACAACGAGGTGATATATGCCATCGACGCCTTCGAGCGGAAGAAGGAGTACCGTGAACTCGGGAAGTATCGAGAGGTGTGGGGATCGTGGCGAGACGATAAGTAGGTGGTGACAAACTGTGGCAAAGGAGAAAGACGAGAATGCCGACCGTGACCCCGAGCCGAAAGGTAAAATCCACGAGCGGTGGCAGGAGAAGGCGGAGATTTCAAGCCGGTACAGAGAAGCCGAGAGGGAGTTACCCGACGACCCCCGAGATGATCCGTGGGCGTACACGGCTCTCCTGACCCGAAATCCGGCCAAGAACATCACTCCGCCTCTGTGGGAAGCCATCAAATCAGAGGCCTACCGCGTCTACAATTAGTCCGAGAAACGAAATCGGTACGATGATCTGGAGACGCCTGAGCATCGGCTCGCAAAGGCACTCGGGAAAGTTCGCCTCCGCCCCTACTACTGGTCGAAACCGACTAATGAGAACCTCACCGAGAATCTGGACGGAGAGGACGCGACGCGGCTGTATCTGTTCTTCGACCTCTCGGCACTCAACCAGTCGGGCGTAGCCCGCGCCATCAACGACGCTGACATCCGGGAGTCGTTGGGCATCGAGGATTCGGTGAGTCAGCCGACGTTGAACCGGATGCCGGGACGGATGGACAAAGAAACGCGGCACTACTACGCGAGTGAGACTGAAACGCTGGTTCGGCAGTTACAGGACACGAAGCTGGAGCACTGGTTCCGCGACCCGACGCCGGACACGATAGTCACGGACGGCGAAGGGTTCCCTCCAGTCCAGGTGATCGCTCGGGAACTCCGCTCGAAGACGTTCAAGTACATTCGGCTGAAGCGCGACAGCAGTACCGAGGTGACGAAGGACGCGTCGCTCCGGGTGCTCATCGCCGCCGCGAACAGTGGGAAGTTCGTCAACGAAGCCGCGAACAACCTCAAGTACAAACCGTTCTACGACGACGATGACATCCCGTCCGGGCAGAACCTCACGTACCACCTGCGGAAGTCCTCACGGGAGTCAGTCATGCGGATGTTCCGGGAAGCGAACGAGGAACTGTTCGGGATCGCCGCTCGACACGACTACTTCCCCGAGGATGCAGAGGTGGCTATCGACATCACAGACTGGCCGTTCTACGGCGACTACGAGAGCGACGAGTACATTCGCGGAACGAAGCCGGGCCGGAACTACTCGTGGGCGTGGAAGTTCATCACGCTCGCTGTCGTCGGAACCGACACGCCGCTGATTCTGGTCGTGCTCCCGGTCAGAGACAAGTCGAAGGCACCGAAGTACATCCGCCGGATGCTCCGTCTGAGCCGGCAACACCTCGATATTGGCCGCGTCTACCTTGACGCCGGGACGGAGTTCTACAACTCAGACACGATCTCGACCATCACCGAGCAGGGATTGGAGCTGGTGATGCAGGGCCGCAAGTCGGGGAAGACCATCAAGCACTTCCTGAACGGGATGGCGCGCGCCGATCTGCGGTCATCGTACTACCCCTACGGCGTGGGCGACCTCGATGAGGATAGCTACTACGCCGTGGGGCTGGAGTCGGACAAGACGGTGAAACTGCGGCATTCAGAGGCTGATGAGCCGATGGACGACTACACGTACTTCTACACGAACCTCCACCCGGAGGAAGTCCCCCCGGAAGAGTTGGGAGAGGCGTACCGCCGTCGGTGGGGCATCGAAACGGACTTCCGGAAAATCAAACACGACTTCTTGACCAAGTCGGGGTCGAAGAACCCGGCGCTTCGGGCGTTCTACTTCAACTTCGCGGCCCACCTATTCAACATCTGGACGGTGACGAACATCCTCCGCGCCGAGGAGACGGATGAAGACCTGAGCGAGGGGAAGCAAGTCACCGCTGGTGAGCTGATGCAGGCCACCGAGGACGACCCGCACGACCTTCGAATTCCGACCGAACCACCAGAGACCAAGCAGATATTTGGGGATATAGCCGATGCTGACTGGGCCTCGTCAGACGCCGATTGATAGCAATTTTAGAGGGGATCTGTGTCTGCTTCCACCATATCATAAAGGTCATCCTCAAGATTACGGGCAAACCGACGGACTCTCGGACTAAGACTCTCGTCGTCTTTCCATCTTCGAACAAGTTCAAACTGGCGTGAGTATGATTCCTCAGTAGTCGGGCCAACCTGAACACCCGTCGAATTAATAATCACGGCATGAATTGCTGACTGAGCACGATCGTTCCGACGAATATTGTCTATCCCTCTATCCATACATACTCTCAAAAGCCGATCAATATGGTCATTTAGCGGAGCAGAATCGCAGTAATGCAGAATTCTGATGACCTCTTCCTCAGAGTAATCCTCTATGTTTTCAATGAGTCGTTCTACGACGTCTGCAGTCGGGAAGACAGCGAAGAGGCCACCGTAGGCACTCCACTCGTCGGGGTCAACAATCAGCTCAACTACCGTGTCTACAGCCTCTGAGTATTGCGTGCCGTCACGCATCCGTTCTGCATCGATTGAAAAATCACGGGGGAACAACCCTATCCTCTTTTCCCGACGATCAACTCTTTCGCGGCAGAAATCAACGAAGGCCCTTGGATTACGCTCCGCTGCCTCCGATAGAACCATTCTTAGTTCATATGGTTCATCCAAACTTTGGAACGTCTCTGCTACAGACAATATTTCAGTCAACAAGGATTCCGATACGGTCTGCAGTTCCTCTTCATCATGCGATGGAAGTACACGCAGGACAAACTCAAGCAGTTCTGGAGTGACCTCTGTTGAATCAGTAAGAATCTCCACTAATTTACTCTCGGTCCACTCAGAGTGATCTTGCCACTCACCATGGATACATCTTACAAGCTGAATAGCTTCCTCCTCTGTATGGGGTGCCGTATCATTCAATAATCCTTCATAGATATCAACAGCAAATGTCCGGTCAGAAACCAATAACTGCCGAATTGCAGCGCACGCTTCAACTACATTGTTGTCGTCAGCCGCTTCTTCGGCAATTCTTTTCGCTTTATCCGGAGAGGAGATACTCATACCGGTAATGATTGATACTCTACATGGCTCTAGTGCGTCAGAATCTTGATCAAGAATTTGATCGCCCATCTCGGGCTTCAGCTTGCCAAGCAATCGGAAGAACTGATTATATGTCGAACTCGAATGAGTTAATACCTCCTCAAACAGCTCAATTTCGGCATCCCACGGCGAGTCAATCGTTTCAATATACCCTGTTATACGAGCTTCTTGTTCCTGCAATCCACGAACTCGTGGATTCATCCGCCGCATTTGCTGGTAAAGTTCATTTTTCAAATATGCTTCTTGGAGCGCAACTGCGCTTGCTTCAACCTCTAAGTCTTCTATATTTCGAGTGGTTAGGGAGTCGAGCTGCTGGAGGCTATCTAAGTCTCTACTGAACGAAGCATAAGCCGTGGCGTAGCGGTAGATAAGAACCAGCTCGTCGCGGTTAATCAGCTCTCCAGTTCTCCCCTTATATCGAGCTTGAGAAGTGCAGAAACGAGATACCTTTCCAGCTGCATTCTTCCTGAGATGCTGTGAATCTGAATCCCAGACAAGTTTGAACAGAATCTTGACTGCTTCAACTCGAATCTGCTTCCGTTGTTCGGAAAGAGGTACTGGGCCTCGTTGGAACAAGAACCTGTCACTCTCTGCTGGATCTTGGAAATGGTCTTCCGTTTGCTCGCGCGAAAGGTTACCAATAACATCAACTAGCTCATTCTTGAGTTCAACATCCAAATCTGATTGTAGATGATCTTCGAGTACAGAGAGCAATTCAAGCTGAGCTTCAGGATGTTTCTCTCTACTTGGTTCAATTTCCTGCCGTATATATTGGAAAACTTTGTTTCTAACCGCTGAGCCAGGATAATCTCGGGCAATCACCATTAGGAGGGAGACGCTATCTTCTGGCCTTCTCAACAAGGTATTCCATAGTATTTTCGTACACCGAAGTAGGAAATTCCCCGCTGGAGTTGGATCCTCTAGCAGACCTGGCATCCAAATCCCATCTGTCTGGTCTGCGTCGTCAGAAACTTCTTCATCTAAAAATGCAGTGACAAGCTCCAGAGCGAGATCGGGCTGATTATGACCTATATTCTCAAAGTAGGATAAGATCTGAGCTCTCTCCGTGATTGGAATTTCATCTGTAGATTCAATATACTCTCCTACAACTCCATCTAGAATCTGTTCGGCTTCTCGGCAGTCATATCTCCCTGCTATTCGAATTAGAGTATCGACTAACGGTTTTTCAAAGTAATTAGAGAACGGATTATAGATGTCCTCTTTGAAATCAAATGCGGGTCCGCTAAAGAATGTCTTATAGGATATATGTGTTCTAAGGGCAAGCGGCTGAATCTGTAGGCGACCATTCTTCTCTTCAACGACACCGGCAGAGCTCACAATTCGGCGGTATCGTTTCTCTTCGGATTCATTTAGTGGCAGTACATCAACGAACTCCTCCATGAGGCCATCATTATTCGTGTTGAGTTGTCCAACAGCGGCAAGGTAGCCGATATACTGCTCCAGAGTAGATCGGTCAAGACTGGTGTGTGATGCGTATCGCTCTAGGTCGTCAAAGTTTTGGTCAAAGGCTAGTGAAAATATGTCCTCTTGCGACGAGGGGCCGGAACCATCCGATTCCTCAGAGAGCAGCCATTTGGCTAATTGATGTACGAGTAGAGCGTTTCCCTCACTGTTACTAGTGACCCAGCGCCAAGTATTGGGATTTCGAATTCCGTATTCGTTTTGTAGGAGGTCTTGGATGGCATTCGCACTCATTGGCCCCAAGTTCATCTGTTCTGTTGCTAAGCCAGAGCGCGTAGTCTCCTTCTGCCTGGTTGCTACGAACCAAGGCTGTTCTGTAAAGAGTAGCTTGATCTCGTTCTCTTTTTCCTCCACAATACGGCACAGAAGCTCTATCTTTTCCGAATCCCGAGCATCATCCAGTAAGAACAAAAGATTCTCTTCCTCGTCAAAATCAATCTCAGACAGACCGCGTTCGATATCAGCTAGTGGGTTTACCGCGTAAATAGTCCAACTCGGTTTTGAGGATTGTATCCGCAACGCCGCCTCAAAGGCTAACCGTGTTTTTCCAATTCCAGATGAGCCACCGACAATCAGTGCTTGATATTCTGAATTTACAAAGTTAGTTATCTTCTCAAATTCATCCTCCCTGTTGTAAAATGAACTAGTGTGTTTTCGCCCTCCAGTGGTACCACGCCCAAATCTTTTCTCGATTGGTGTGAAAGCAGTATATGACCGCTCATTTTGATTTCGACCTGCTACTTTCTCAAGAGAAAATAGGATTTCTTCTTGGGTTTCCTCAAGCCGAAGGGCGTAATCGAATATTCTCTGATTGTATGCAATGAGAAGTTTGAATGCCAAGTCATCATCTTCGGCTATTTTCTGCTGGAGTATATTCAGAAACTGATTGGCCAGCTCCTCCTCAGAGATGTCGAGGTCCGGATCCAGCATATCACTATCAATCGATGTAAGTACGTCATCCGAATCAAGGAAATCCCCACCATCCTGAAAATCATTAACTCGTTCTGCGAGATCTTCAGAGTCGAAAAGGGCAGGCAGGGTCTCAGAGTCTATAGTAGTCGGTAGAACTTTTTACTCAGAGAGATATGTTGCCTGTAATGGATCACCTCAACGAGATCTCCGTCGAAGAACTCCAAGAGGCGCTTGACAATGTTGATGGAAACAAGCCGACTCAACG
>NZ_QPLS01000012.1:0-103118 GCF_003665955.1 Halorubrum sp. Atlit-28R | reverse complement strand
CTCGAATCGCCGTCGAACAGCCGCACTACGGCGTCTGCCGCGTGGCGAACGTTCCTTCGGATGCTCGAGTACAAGTGCAAGCGAGAGGGGACGCACTTCGTGGCGGTCAACCCGAGAGGGACGACGAGAGAGTGCGCGGCGTGCGGCGTCTCGACGGAGAAGCCGTTGTGGGTCCGTGAACATTCCTGTCCTGCCTGCGGTTTCGAGACGGATAGAGATGCGAACGCGGCGTGGAACATTCTTTCTCGCGGTATCGAGCAAGTAGGAGCGGGACGCTCCGAATTAACGCCTGTAGAGACTGCGCTCCCTACGGGAACCACCACGGTTTCTGCAAAGCGCGTCGTGGAAGCAGGAAGCCCTACCCTCAAGGAACGAGCCGCGTCAGCGGCGAGTGAGTAGGGTAGGGTAGTTCACCGATGACGGGATCGCACCGAGTGCCGATCGAGTCTCTCGACGTGTTTATTAAGCTGACCGAGCAGACACAGACGTGCCTCGATACCCGCCGGTCCGACTGCTGAAGGCGGTGATCGCCGTGGCCAACGAGCGCAACGTCAAAACCACCGCTGCGAGCGTCGCGTTCTATATGTTCAACACGGCGATACCGTTTGCGCTGCTCGGGTTCGTCCTGCTCTCGTACTTCGGCCATATCGATCTGCTCCGGCAGGCGATCGAACTCGTCGTCGGCGACAATCTCCGGCAGTTCCAGGCGATCGTCGATCGGGTCAGCGACGACCCCGCCGGTCGCCGCCGCGCCGTCGTTATCGCGGCGGGTATCCTCGTGTGGAGCGCGTTTCAACTGTTCCAGACCGTCGATAGCGCCTTCGCCGAGGTGTACGACGAGCGCGCCGAGGCGTCGCTGTTGACGACGGTGTTCAATACGACGCTCGTGCTCGCAGTTGTGATCAGCGGCGTCGGCGGGGTCGGCGTCGTCGGCGCACTCCTCTCGTTCCGGGCGGAGAGTGCGGCCTGGGTCCCCTACACCACGGTCTTCATGTTTGTTCTCCTGCTCGCGGTGTTTCTGCCGATGTACTCGCTGTTCCCGCGGGTTGCCACCCCACTGGGGGAAGCGCTCCCCGGAACGGTGCTCGCGGCCGCTGGCTGGACGGTCTCGGCCGGGTTCTTCCGCGTATACCTGAACTTCTCCGCGACCCCCTACGGGCTGGCCGGCGCCGTGCTGCTACTGCTCACGTGGTTGTACGTCGGCGGGCTCTTGCTCCTGTTAGGCGGCGTACTGAACGCGGTCTTGGGCGGCCACGTCGAGGTCGATCTTGACTGGCTCCCCGGTCCGAGCGAGAAGTAGCGGGGGTCATCGCACCGACCCGACGGCAGTCCCGGGTGAGGGATGTCGCTCGGACGTCGGGTGACTCTCGCTCCGCCCTCGAACCGCTCGCAGTCGCCTCGGACCGCTGGCGGTCACCTCGAACCGGGTCACCCCGAGGGCGACGATTCGCTCGGGATTCAGATCATTATCGACGAGCGTGGTACACTTGCGGCGTACTTGGAGACGAGGCGGAAACGGGGTCGTTCTGGGAGAAGTGTGGGCCGGCCGGGAGTCGACGGGAAGCTCGCTCGCCGACTACTGCATGCGGCGATTCATCCCCTCCCTACTCGCTCCCGATAGTCGCTCCTTAAGGAAGGGGCATTCTCGCCTCAATTCTGGTAAAACGACGTTATAGCGCCCGTGAGTCGGGTTCGACGATGCTGGCAAACGCGACATTCTCTTTGACTTGCTCGATCTCGACCGACAACTCATCACCTGGTTGTCCGCCGGGAACGATCACGACGTAGCCGCGTTCAACCTTCACAATGCCGTCACCTTGATCACCAGTCGTCTCAATCGTCACGTCGCGGACTTCACCTTCATCTACGGGAGGACCGTCCAACGTCGAAGTTGGTTCTTGCCTAGCCGATTGAGGTTGCTCTGCCTGAGTCCTCTGGCTTGTCGAGGATTCTGATTTCAAGATCGCGACGCGATACGTTTCGTCGGCGGCAAGCGCGTCGTGTTCAACCTCACTCGCGGGGACATCCATAATATATGACCCGTCACGTTCTTCAATTTGAGCACTAAACACAGAGCGAAGCGAATCAGAAATTTTGACCATCAGCTATCACGGATCGTAGCTAGCCAACGTATCTAACTCTCACGTTTTGCGCTACGCGGAGGTGGTAATCTAGTGTATGCTGAAGAGAACAAGCAGATCCCGAACAGAAACTCCTCGAAAAGCTAGCAGGCCAGATTGGTCAGAACAGAGCGTGGGTCTGTCAGTTGGTTCTCGTCGCATCCTCAGCCCTCACATAGATATACATTCACAGTTGTATGAGTAACGGATATGTTCACACTTCGGTCTGTCCTTCTCAACTGGGACCTGAACCGAGTGACGAGAGCTGCCGTGAGCGGTGCTGCGGTTTTCCTCGCAATTCGAGTTACTGACGGGTTCCTGATGGGACTTGGAGTAGCAGTCGTACTGGCAGTGGTGCTTGATGTTCCGTGGTGGCTGTACGACCGCTCCGCGCAGTCCGACGAGTGATATACACGCAGCTCTCATCAACCGGCTGTTTCAGGTGAGAATATATCTGAAGAAGATGGCTGGCTCTGTTGAAATCCTTAGGAACTGATAGGACCGGCTTGACCGATACAGAGCGCGTGTGCAGCAAGAGATGTCGTCCAGATACGACGACAGAAGAGGCACATTGTTGCACAGCCGAGAACGAGGTGGAGTATGGTCTCTCAGGAGGTGAGACTAATCGCTGCTGCCCTTCTAGCCGCTATACCACTCAGAGCGGCTGGCTCGCAAGAGCCCCTTTCAGGATTCTGGTTCGTTCTTCTCTCTGGTAGTCTACTGGGGGTGATACTTCTGATCAGGGAGTACCGGCAGTACCAAGCTGGATGAAACCCGCACGCCCGATATTCGCCCTCGACTGAACGAGCTACCCAGTCACAACGCCGGTGGACTCGAAGCCCTTCGGTCTATCACGCGGTGATGAGGTCGGGTGCGAACAAGCCGATCACGAGGAGACTCACCAGTACGGTGAGCGCCGTGAGTCGCAGGACACCAGCTGCCCGTCGGCGGGGTTCGGGCAGGGACTCGGCAACTCCGGAGAGAGCCATCCCGACAATCACAAACAGTACAGCAAAGAACGGTGTCGCCCCCTCTACCATGACGTAGTACCCCTGCTGCCCGGCCAGCAGGAGTGCGCCACAGAGGAAGACCAGTCCAAGAGGACGACCAGAGGGTTCGCTGAACAGCGTCTGGTCGACGAGGGAGGGCATCGAATGCGTATCCACGCACGTGGGGTACATATGGACTGTGTTCGCCGGTCTGCTGCGGGGAGGTTCATAGCTGTGCCGAGCGAACGGTGCTGATGGCGCTGACCCCCTCGTGCCCTCCATGCAGCATGCCCTGGACGGGCTAGCCGGTTACGGTCAGTGGCTTCGTGACCGATACAGAGCGTGTATGCAGCATCATGAACCCGTGTAGGTAGACACGACGTTCAGATCCATCCGGTAAGAGCCTCCTGTGAATCCGAGAGCACTCGCCGAAAGCATATACACCGACACACGAAACTGAATGTATGCCCTCCCGCCGCAGCTATCTCACTGGACTCGCCACCGCTGGTGTAGTGGGTTTTGCCGGCTGTTCCGACGGATCCGACCGGGTGACGGGGACCGTATTCAGGAAAAGCGTTCACGCCGCCCATTCCACCCAACAGGAGGACACTGATTGGACGCTGATTGCGTTCATGGCCGGTGGTGTCCACGACCAAACGGTACTGATCAAGTACGACCCGACGTATCTGACCGTCGACACAGACGACGTCGAGATGACGCTCACGGACGAACAGCAGAAGCTATTGGAACGCGATTTCGGTGACGTCGAGCTTTCGTTCGCTGTCGTTCCGGAAGGTGCCGATGGGGGACCGGTTCGCCAGGCACGTCGACCCGGTTTCAACGAAGTGCGTGTCGGTGGTGAGGCCACGGTGAGCGCGTTCACCGGTGATGACGGAGCGCGGTATCACCGACTCCACGAAACCGGTCCACGGCCGGCGGAGCTTTCGATTTCGCAGCTCACTCGGATCCGGACCGACGAGGCTCCACAGTAGACCACGCTCTCCTGCGTTCACGTCGCTCGGGCGCCACGTGACGAACGACAATCGACCGACTCGCGCACTGTATTCAGCAGAGACGCCGGGATCTGTCACCTGTAGTGGATTTCAATAAAGCCGGAACCGAATATCCTCATCATTAACCAACACGAGGTGTTGGCTGACTTCGATTGTTGGTTAAGAACGATCGAGACTTCTCATCCTCACGTAGCTCTTCGGCCTTCCACTTGAGCCGGCGCAGGATTTGCGTTCGATTCTGGTAGGCGTTCTCGTAGGCAACACACTCTTGGAGGGTTTCCATATCCGAGATCGTCGCGATACCGGCCTTGATCAATCGGTAATTCGGTGCTTCAAGACGCTTCTCAGGTGGGAATTCGTCGTCACTCCCGTCACTAATCGTGGACTGTTCCATCTCTGTAGCCCTCCACCCCTCGAGGGCGAGAAAGACAGAACAGACGACTACATCACCGCCGCGGCGTCAGGCCATCGCCTATTTGAACCGCTCACGCAACGCGTCCTCACGTTCTTCGAACTGGTCGACTTTCTCCTGCAGGCCGTCGCTGACGCGCTCTGCCACCATTACGAGTCGGTGGATACCGACCGAGTCTGTCGTCCCACGATAGTTCGAGGCACGGTGACGTAGCCACGGTCGGTGAACACGGCGGGATGCCGTCGACGGTTCGGGGCCGCCTCACGTGTGTCTCGACGAGGAATGTCGAACTTCTACATCCACTTATGAACCGTCGGTTGTGTACAGTCGAGCTTATACAAAATCGAGGAGAATACCTGACCCTTTAGGGTCAGGATGAATCCGACAATACTCTACACCAACCACACTTCGATGGCAAGCCCAGATATTCCACGCTAATCGACACTATTAACAAAACAACGTTCATAACCAGTTATAAAGCCAGAAAATGAGTCGAACCGTCCGAACCTTCGAGGCTACGATTACGAACCAGCAACAGGTTCGTGACGACCTCGACCAACTCGGATGGGCCGCCTCAAAGCTCTGGAACGTCGGTCGCTACTACGCACAAGAGCAGTGGGACGAAACGGGTGAGATTCCCGATGACGGGGAACTCAAAGCCGAGCTCAAAAACCACGAACGCTACACGGACTTACATTCTCAATCCAGTCAGCGCGTTCTCGAAGAACTCGTTGAAGCGTTCAACGGCTGGTTCGGCAAGCGTCGGAACGGAGACGACCGTGCCCGACCGCCCGGCTACCGCAAACACGGCGACTCCCATCCACGTTCAACTGTGTCGTTCAAAACGGCTGGCTTCAAGCACGACGCACAGTTCACACGTGTCCGCCTCTCAAAAGGCCAGAACCTCAAAGAACACCGTTCGGACTTCATATTGTGCGAGTACCAGACTCGCCCAGACGTTGACCTGACCGAGTGGGACATTCAACAGGTTCGCGCTGTTTACAAGCGCGACGAGTGGCGGCTTCAATTCGTATGTCGAACCACCATCGACCCGGAACCGCCGGGTGACGAAGTGGCTGGTGTTGACCTCGGGATTTGCAACTTCGCCGCCATCTCGTTCGGCGGTGAATCAGTGTTGTATCCCGGCGGCGCACTCAAAGAGGACGAATACTACTTCACGAAGAAGAAAGCAAAGTGCGACGATTCCTCGTCCCGTGAGGCGACTCGTCTTGACTGGACGCGAACGGGTCGTCGGACGCACTTCTTGCACGCCCTCTCGAAAGCAATCGTAGCGGAGTGCGTGGAACGAGGTGTCGGGACGCTTGTCGTTGGCGACCTTGGTGGTATCCGAGAAGACGATGAGAACGGCGAACCTCGGAATTGGGGCGACCACGGCAATCTCGACTTACACGGGTGGGCGTTCGACCGCTTCACGACGCTACTCGACTACAAGGCGGAAGCCGAAGGCATCGACGTTGAGTTGGTGTCAGAACGCGATACGTCGAAGTCGTGTTCGGCGTGCGGCCACACAGATGACAACCAGCGAGTTGAACGTGGCCTGTACGTGTGTGAGAAGTGCGATACGGTTGCGAACGCGGACGTGAACGGTGCGGAGAACATTCGGCAAAAGGTACTCCCGAGTCTCGCCACGGATGGCGGTGATAGGGATAACGGCTGGTTGGCACAGCCAGCGGTTCACCTGTTCGACCGTAGTGAGGGTGTTTTCGCCCCACGAGAACAGGTTGCGAACCGCGAATCTTAATATCCCAACTCAGCGGTGCGGTGCCGTGGGATTCCCGCGTCTTCAGGCGCGGGAGGATGTCAATTGCGATCTCGTTCGTACTCAGCTCCTGTTCCCAGTAGAGTTCGTAGAGGAGCGATTCGTCTCGCCAGGGGTACTCTGAATCAGTCATGGCTCGGTAACGGGGAGGGGCTTCCCCCGCGCCCCTCTCGGGGGCAATAAACACTACCGAGCGGAATCGTACTTGAATCTCAGATCCAGTTCGTCACCGACCCGAGCAGGTCTGCAGACAGCGTGAGTTACGGTGGGAGGTGACGGTCGTAGATATTCCGCCGATGCCCGACCGCCTCGACGACCAGGACATCCTCGTCTCGGTCCCACGTGATGATCGCCCGGTAGTCGCCAGCACGAAGCTTGTAGTACGGGTAGCCGGTGAGCTTTTCGAGTCGGTGGGAGGTCCAGTCTTTTGCCTCATCGAGTTTCTTTATCAACCGCCCTTGCGCTTCCGATTCGAGTCCCTCCAGCAAATCGAGTGCTTTCGGTGTCCACTCGACCTCAGTCATCGATGCCCAGCCGGTCCTTCACGTCGTCCTGCGACACCGTCTCGCCCTGCTCCCGCTGCTCGCGGCTCTCGGCCAGATGCTCCAGCGCTTCCTCAGAGAGTTGCGTTGGCGGGTTGACAGCGTCCCGAAGCGCATCGCGGATGAACTCGGATTTGTTCGCGTAGCCACGCTCTTCCCAGACGTCGTCGACCTGTGCCAGCAGCGACTGTGGCACCCGGACGTTGATCTTCTCCATTTCACCGTCGCCGCCGGCGTCGCTATCAGTGCTCATATGCTGTGATACGTTTGTATCACGTAAGTAGCTTCGGTTGGATACGCGGACTGTGGTTGACGAGGTCGAGACTCTGCTCGAGTGAGAGTCGCTGATGCTCCGAGAGGTTCAGGACGACGGCTTGGCCGTCGACGCGGAAGCCGATGCCTCGCTCTAACGTCCCGATCGGAGCCCTCGTGACGAAAACCCGGCCACGAGCCCACCGATGAACACCATGTTGAGCGAAAACTCATCACCCATGCCGGACTGCCAGCGTGACTAGTGTGACCAGATCGTGAGTAGCAGTGAGACGGGTCCTCCGATGAGGGTGTACTTCCACGCGTCCGACACCGTGGGGAGGGGACCAGATCGGGCCATCGTGCTGACGTACTGTTGCCGATGTTGTCAAGGTATTGTTGACGCCGGCACTGTGTGCCACATGGTGTGTCAACTGTTCTGGGTTTACCCCGTGTCTGAGTGATCTGTGGGCAGACAGATGTCGGGGTCTGTGGGTGAGTGGTCCTCACAGTTGTCTAACAGAACGAACCCGACCTCGGTTTCATAGTAGGCCCTGACAGATGCACACGAGACGTCGTCCCACCAGTTCTCTTTCACCTCCGAAAGTGATTCTGAGACCCACTCGCCGCTGTCCACTCGGACGGAAACATCGTACGCACCTGGCGTCGTGTCCCACGTACAGTCAGCACTTGCGCCCGTTATGCGATCCGGTGTGCGACCGTCGACGTCGTGTGTCGACTCGTGGACCGTCTCGCCGTTCCGCTTGACACGGAGGTCGAACTGATGGGGGGCAGTGTCCATATTCGACACACTGAACCGAGCGAGTTGTATCTGTTCGGTTTCAACACCGGGTATCTGCCCGAGACAGCCAGCAGTCAAGGCTGTCGCCGAGAGCCCAGCCGCCATGAGGAATACACGACGTTCCATGAGGAGTGGTCCCTTGGCTGTTGTAAGTGCCTTCTGGCTTCACACTCGCTTGCTCTTCATTGACTAACAACTCTCGTCCCATCGTCGACGTCTCGGGTCCGCCTGACACAGAGATGCGTGTGTGAGTGGCTCTATTGAAATCCTTAAGAACTGATAGGATAGGCGTGCGAGATACAGAGGATACAGTCAGCAATGGAACTGCGTTATTTTCTCCATCTAAATTCTGAACTAACCGACAGAATGTGCCTGCGCATCTTGCTTCTCAACGGTCAAATTCGTTAGTCCCAACGAGATATGAGCCGTATAATAGGAGAGCAACTGGCAGTAAAAACCCAAATAATGTCGAGCCTGCGTAGAAGTTAGCTACCGCCAAGCCTAGTATTGATACTTGAAGACCGATGATGCTCTTGTTTGCGCTCACGTCAACTGTATTTTGTTCAATATAGATAATCTCCCGGCATCCTAGCTGACCTCATACGATATTGAGGTCGGGAGATCTGATCGGATAATGAGTTCCCTGTATTGACCGATTCGTGAGTTCCCTGTACTGACCACAACCAGGGAAGAATCTATCACTTTCTAAGGATTTCAACAGAGCCAGATGGCTCCAACAGAGCCTTCAGCTTACGGGTCTATCAGTGGCGATAATTTCACCAAAAATCAAATCACCCCTTCCAAGTGTCTCCCGATATGGCCACGGCCACAGACAACGACCAGCTTCAACAGAGTGGTTCCGGATCTGGCGGAGATTTCTGGCGGCACTCGTTCGAGCAGTTCATCGCAGACCTCCCTGAACCAGCATTCGTCGTCGACGCCGAAGGTGACATTACGCAGTGGAACACCGCTACAGCCGATCTGCTTGGCCTCCCAGCGCGCAAAGCTGTCGGGATGAACGCATACGACGTGTTTGGTACCGAGGGCAAAAACGAGACCCTCGCCGAAGAAGTCGTTCGCACTGGAACACCCATACGTGAAAACGAGTTCCGATCCGCCGAACGACCAGATGGAACGGAAGCGCATGCGCGCGCGATTGGAACCCCAATTCAGACACCAACCGGCGAGGTCGTTGGTGCTGTCGAGTTGCTCTTCGATGTCACCACCGTCGTCGAACAGCGGGAGACGCTCGCCGACCTCCAAGAAGAGCTCTCGGACAATGTCGAGACATCGATGGAGCAGCTGAGCGAGTCGACAACCGAAGTCGCGAACCGATCGAATGAGATCAGCACGCTCGTCGACGAGCAAGCAGCCGAGCTCAAGAGTACCCAAGGTGAGATCTCCGGATTCAGCGCCACTATCGAAGAGATTGCGTCCAGTGCTGAGGAAGTCAGCAACCAAAGTGCGGAATCGAGGGAACTCGCTGAAGAGTCCGTTGAGACCGCAGCCGACGTTATCGATCAAGTAGACGATACGGCCGAGAAGTCGGACACCGTCGCAGACGATGTCGCTGAGTTGAAAGACGAGATCGAGCAAGTTGAGGAGCTTGTTGGCGTGATCAACGATATTGCCGAACAGACAAACATGCTCGCGTTGAACGCCAACATCGAAGCGGCACGCAGCGACAGTGATGGGTTCGCGGTCGTCGCCGACGAGGTGAAGAACCTCGCTAATCGTTCACAAGATCAAGCTGACGAGATCGAAGAAATCGTCGCAAGGATCAAAGAGAAGGCTGCTACGGCAACTACCGAAGTAAGAGCAGGAAACGCCGAGATCCAGTCCGCAAGAGACGACATCCAAGGCCTCCTTGAAAACCAGAAACAAATCCTTACTGCGGTTGAGCAGACCGAAAGCGGGATCACAGAGATCGCGGACGCAACAGATGAGCAGGCGAGCGTGGCTGAAGGGATATCGAGTGCTGTTGACGACGTCTCTGAACGGGCTACCCTCGTGAGTGAAGAAATCACACAGATTGCGGACGAAAACGACAATCAGACAGAGATGGTCGCGGGGCTAACCCGGCAGGTTGAACAAATTGACCGCGAACTCGCTGAGGTCATGAACACGTCTGTTTAAATTCGCCTGTGTCTGTCCGTCCGTTTCTGGACGATACAGACACAACGGTGAAGCCTCGGGGCTTGTCCCCGTGGTACTTCACCTGCACAGATTGTGCCAAGCGACTCAAAAAAAGGTTCCAAGACTACTTCCGATTGCAACACCGGCAGCGATCTTCGCACAGGTTTGCCAAGACTGCGAACTGAAGCTATAGAGGAGGAATACAACAGGAACCGCTCCGATAGCCGCAGCAGTCCAGTCTGGGATATACTGAAATGGATTTATCCAAAGATAGAAAACAGTAATACTTACTCCAATTATAAAAGCAAAAATACGAATCCACTGAAACTCTGACCGGTCTGGCCCATTAGATGGATTTTCTTCTTCGAGAAGATCACGCTTGGAGGGCATACTTAGAGGTCTGCGCTCCCGCTAATATGTTTTTTTGTAGCGCATCAGTCGGTGCCGAATAGCAGACTCTCAATCCCTGAGGTGAACTACCCTACCCTACTCACTCGCCGCTGACGCGGCTCGTTCCTTGAGGGTAGGGCTTCCTGCTTCCACGGCGCGCTCTGCAGAAACCGTGGTGGTTCCCGTAGGGAGCGCAGTCTCCACGGGCGTTGATTCAGAGTGAACCACTCCTACGTATCCCATACCGCGAGAAAGAATTTCTCAGTGCGGTCGAGAATCCTCGCTTTCAGGGCGGTGAGGGTGTCAATTGCTCGTGCGGCTGTACAAATAAACCGACACGATCGCGAGGAAAGCCTCCGCAATTTTCGTAATGGTGACAATTGGGTTAATCGCCCCGTCCATGTAGAACGCTTCAATCCCCCACCCTCGGAACGGGAATAACGCAAGAATCGTCACCAACGAGTATACTGCAGCCACAAGGAAAAACGAGCGTCGCCAGAACCGGGTGAAATATACTGCTGCTCCGCCGAGGAAACCCAGTCCGTTGAGCACGAAGAGCACTGCCAGCACAACGCTCATTTCAATCGCTCGTGTCGTCGCCACGAGATGGATGAGTCCCGTAATGAGGGCCAAAAGAACCGCCACATACCCGATCGGTTCCGACGGCCACTGAAACATACTGTCTGACCTTGTTGTATGGTTTGTACCCATACACACAATACTGACTGAACGTATAAAAAGGAACATTGCTATATAGAATCGTGGGAATCGGCTGTTTAACCAATTTCAAGTACCGGAGATCGACTCATCCGACCCAACGAGAGTGCGAACACGGCGCGCAAGGACCGTGGGCGGGAACTGTCCATACACTGACCTTCGGACACACCCGAACGTTTCGACACTGGCGTGAATTGTCGCTGCCGGCTCGAGTTCCTGCTGGAGGATGTACTCGTAGGCGGCGATCTGGAGTTCATACCGCGGTTGCGTTGCGTCGAGTGACTCATTCAACGCAATTTTGAGATCGGCCAGCTGCCACTCGCCTCCACCCAGATCTATGAGGATATCGGCCTCACCATGAACTTCTACCTCAACCGCTTCAGCAGTCACGAGTCCACTCAAATCGTGGTCGACATAGACAGCTTCTGCTGCTTGGATCTGGGCCCACAGGTCGGACTTGAGGAAGTCCGACACGACTGACACGTGGAAGAAGCTGACGAGGCCACCACGTTCAGTATCTGGCAGCATCTCGGTCGACTGCGGCGTTATCTGTTCCATCGCGTGCTGAAGCGCGCTTCGGACGGGCTTGCTCCACGCATCGATCTCGGTGGCCGGCACATCCATCTCGATGAGGGTGAGTAAGGCCTCGTGGAGACAGGTTCCGACGGCCTCTGGCCCAAGCGTCTCGAACGTGATTGGGAGGTCGTCGGCCACCGCCTCAGTGTCGGTGTGAATCGGCTCGTCGAGGAGGTGGGCACCCACGGTAGCGTCGACATCGTCAGTCAACGGATAAGCCGTACTCGGGTCGAGAAAACGTGGGACCCACGACTCCAACTGGTCGCGTCGAGGCGGGACGGCACCCGTCACCGATAGCGGCGTGTCGTACGTCTCGCGTGTCTCACTGCCGTCGACGTCATTCACACCGATCGTCAAATCACCGGCACTGGACGGCTCGTCGATCGCATACGTGGGTGTCCGTCCAGGCGAAAACTCGAGTGTCTCAAACAGGGTATCGAGCCAGCGATCACGCGGCTGTGCCGTGCCGGGTAACGTCTTCGGAAGCGGGATGACGAGATGGTCACGTGCCCGAGAGAGTGCCACATACAGGAGTCGCCACGCGTCCGCACGCTCGTTGGCTGCGACTGACTGGAGCTGGTCGGGACCAAGCAGGTGCGGGCCCCCACCGTCGGCGCCGTCGAGCCAGTGCTCGGTCGCCCACCGCAACCCGATATCGCGTGATGCAGCACCCTGTTTATCGCGACTGTCACTGCTTGGCGTGTAGAGTCCCCCATCGAATGGTGGTAGTTCGATATCGGGTGCTGTCTCGACGTTCGTCGGCGGGGCCAACGCTGCAACGCCACCCTGCGTCATGAACCGCTGAGAGAACGGGCCAGTGTCCCAGAGCTTGAACCCCGGCGTTGCGAGCACAATCACGTCGTCTTGATCGCCTTTGAGCCGATGAACTGTGCTGAAGACGACGTCAGCATCAGTGGTCACACTCGGGATATCGGGCCCCTCGCTCGGAGCCGCCCGAAACGGCGCAAGTAGGTCACCGAGGGCGGCTGGTGGGTACTGCGTGTCAGCTTCCCAGTCGGCGACGGTGCTCGTGAGCGCGTCGAGCGCGGCTACTCGTTGTGCTGCCGGCAGGTCGGTGAACTGGTCGCCCGGGTCGGCTCGAAGCGCGAGTTGCTCGATGATGTCTTCGAGATACACCGACGCTGGAACGCGATGGAACCGGCCCAGCTGACCGCGAAGATCGCGCAGGCCACAGAGGATGTCTCGGGTTTCGGCGTCGAGGTCGTCGGCCGCACAGATAATGTCAAGGTCGTACCCAGCCCGCTCGAAGCAGTTGTGGGCGCCTGTGAAATCGAACGGCGAGTCAGTCAACAACGCGCGTGTCTGGGCCCGATCGGTCGGCGCAGTGAGCCAGTCACACACGGCGAGGACCGCCTTGACCACGGAACACGCAAAGAGTCTCGAACTCGCGTTTTGAACGGTCAGTCCTTCGGCCTCGAACGCGTCTTTGTACGCGTCCATCCGCGTTCGCTTTCTGAAGACGACGGTTATCGACTGTGGCGACCCGGTCTCATCAGTCAATGTCCCATCAGCGAGGCCTTGTGCGATGTACGTCGCAAGGATGTTCGCCTCGCCAGCGCGGCCGTCGGGGTTGGCCCACCGTGTCTTGTCGGGCGCTGCCCCACCGGTGAACGCGGCGACGTGGATGCTCGGGTCGGCGGTTGGATCCCGAGATGCGTCGAGGCCGGGGTAAGTCGCCGCAAAATCACTGAGCCCCCCGCGAGCTGGATCGTCGAAGACGGGCCGCATGATGGTGTTGATGCCAGCGGCGATATCGGGGGTTCCACGATAAGTTGTTGCGGCTGTCACCGTCGCATGGGTGTCCCAATCGATACCGAGATACTGGCCCTCGCGACAGGCGGTCGTGAACAGCGACGGATCGGCGTGCCGCCAGCGGTAGATGCTTTGGAGTGTATCGCCACACGCGAGGACGCGCATCGAGGGAGTGACAAGCTCTGACAGCGCCGCGTGCTGGATAATAGAGACATCCTGTGCTTCATCGATGATCACGCTATCAAGCCGCGCGTGGTACCGCTGACGAAGGGCTGTGTGCTGGTCAGTCGTTGGCCCATCGCCATCGACTGGCCAGTCACCCTTGAACACACTGGTGACAAAGAAGGCGACATCGGTGTGAGTGACCACGCCATACTCGCGGATCAGGGCTCGGTACTGCTCGCGGTAGGCCTCAAGCACGTCACCAAACGCTGTCAGCGTCTCCTCCCACGCGTCGTAGAGTCGCTGGTCAGCTGCCACAAGATCGTCCCACTCCGCTGGTGAGAGAGCCGCGTCGGTGTCGGCTGCGGCGTCGGCGTCGACGATATCCGCGATCGTCGCCACGATATCCGCACGGCTGCTGGTCCGTCCGTCAGGATACACTGCCTCCTGCGTGGTACGGAGTTTGCGTTCGAAGGCGGCCGTGGTGAGTCGCTGATTGCGACAGTACTTGACGGCATCAGCAAGCATCTCCGCAGGAGTGGCTGCCCAGCGGCCATCCGGGTATGCTGCTTCCAGTTCGGCTATCGCGTCTTCGTGGGCCGGATCGGCAGCGACGGCGTCATAACACGCGTTGTGAACCGTTTTCAGCAACGCCTTATTCCCGACCGTTGGCGTCTCTTCGAACCCCAGGTCGGTAGCCAGCTCTTCGAATACGTCACGCAACACGCTGTCGACAGTACCGATGAACGGTGCGTGCCGGACCCGTGTCACGAGATACGCGGTATCTGACTCGGTGAGTGACGCTGCCTCGGAGATCAACGCATGATCCACGATCTCCCGAATGTGTTCACAGACACCGGGTCCGATCGCGGCCGCCTCATCGGTGGTAAACGACATGACGGCCACGCTCTGGGCGGGAGTCTGGTCGCCACGAGCGTACCGCCGAATGATGGTTTCGGCCGCGATTCGCTGCATCGTCAGTGATTTGCCAGCACCGGCGACACAGTTCATGGTAAACAGTCCCGACTCGGCGTCGACGAATCGGTCTCTGATCGTTGCTTGTGCGTTCCGGAGTCTCCGTGGGTCGTCGTCGTTACTCATGAGGTGTCTTGGTGGGTGCTGGAACGGTATCTGTACTCGCAGAGAGGAGCGCGGCAATCGACTCAGGAAGCTGCGGTGTCGTGCTCACCAGTTGGGTGCGGGCCTGCTCGGAGACAGTCTCCATCTCGAGTGACGCAAGAAACGGCGAGGGGTACACAACACCACCGTCGGCGGTCTGTGTGTACCGCGTAACGATCACGCCGCGCTCGGCGGCACGCATCGCATCGGCGAAGTGATCGCGATCACGGCCGTTTCCCCACGCGGTTCGCGGCGCAACGATATCTGTCTCACCAGCTCCCGCGAGAACGGCTTCCTGGAGCTCTGTGGGAACAACGCTGTCAATCTGGGCCGGCCACTCGGCTGCTGTCGCGCCGACCGCGATAACGAATGGAGCAGACAGCGCCCACACGTCGTTTGCCTCCATAATGTCGATGGCCCAGGCGTTCGAGTGTTCACGGCGGCCCGGGCGTTGTGTCGCCAGCAGCTCACACAGCTCCTGTACAGCGTCCCACGATCGGGAGACCGTCCCGTCTGCGAGCCATTCGTCGTATTTGTGCGAGACCTGCTCGACGAGCCGAGTGACCCTGACGGTTGCTCGCGCGGCTGTCTCCTGTGCCATGAGCGCCGGTGAGTCAGCCTGCTTGCGGGCGGGCACGCTTGTCTCGCGATACGCGTCGATCGACGCCCCCAGGACCGTTCCAACTGTCTCCGGCGTTGGCTCGCGCTCGGCATGCGACAGTAGCCAGTCACAGTAGGTTGTGAGTCGCTCGTCCGTGGTGTGTGTCTGTATCGTTTCGACCCACTCGGCGATCGATCGATGCCCGGGAGGAAGGGCCTCAAGAGCGGCCTGGATCGTCGACTGTTCGAGTGGCCAGCTGGCTGTATCCGTGAGCGGCGCCCACCGCTGCGCCACTGGTTCCAACAGCGTTGCAGCAGCCACGTCGCCGTCGGCAAAGAGCGTACAAAGCGCCGCTATCAGCGCGTATGGTTCGGTGCGGGTCACGCGCAACTGTGTCCAAAACACTGGCGTCACCCCATACTGGATGGCTGCCCGGGTCAGCGGCTGTTCATACGGATCGAGATCGCGAGCCACAACGACGATGTCGCGGACGTCCACGCCACGATCGCGAAGTTCGCTGATCGTCGCCATCACAGCACGCGCTTCCTCGCGACGCGTCGGTGCGGGCAATTCGACAACAGGACATGACGGTGCTGGCAGCTCGCCAGTGAGTGCCGTGCGGTGGGCGTGGGTCACAGATTCACCTCTCGCCCGGGATAATCAATGGACAAGAGGTCCGGGAGTCGCATGGTGAGGTACTCGCTGGTTCCGGGGCGGAGGTGGAGTTCGATATCTGCCGTTGTTGCGGTACAGAGGCCATACAGGAAGTCAACCTCTGGTGCCGGGATGCTGCTCACACCGACGAGCGAGATCCGCTCGATATCGGGATAGCAATCGGTCCACACCTCGTCGCCGCCGACGAGGCGACGCGTCGCCCGTCTGAGAAGCGCCGTCTTCGAGACCGCTTTGTCAGTCTGGTTGCGCAGCCACGTCTCGACGGCGAGGCCACCATCAACCAGTGTGGTCGCCTCGTCCGCAATGGGAGTCGCAAACTCGTCGGTGACATCGCGCAGCGCCGCAATCCGATCCGGATGGAAGTTCGTCATTGATTCGACCTCTGAACGGATCTGCTCAAGTTGTTGGGGACCGACGTCTCGACGGGCAGCAAGCAACGGACGGAGTCCAGATAGCTGATCCGGTGTCGTCGTCGGAAGCGACTGGAGGAGCGCTAAGCGATCGACGCGATCGAGGCTTGTTGGGGCCGGGTCTGCGGCTCCAAGCAGTACTTCCGCAACGGTTTTCGGGTCGACAAATTCAAACGCGTTCTGTGGCTGTGTACGCTCTCGCAGCCGCCGTTGGAGGTTTCGTTGGTGGAGTTCGGTCGGCGCCAACACGAGTTCTGTCGGCGTCGCTTTGCGGTCAGCACGATTGAGAAGCCGTTCTTCCTCGCCACAGTAAATCGAGATCTGCGAGGCAATATCGTCGTCAGTCGTGTGGAGGTCCGTTGTCGACATCAGCGAGATCAGGATATGGGGTACAGTAGGGTGGGTATAAGTCTCTCGCCCCGGAGCGGAAGTGGACCGATCTGTTGGGGCATTTTGGTCGTGGTGTTCGACTGTGGGTACCTCATGACAGGGGCACCATTTGGAAGGCCTCGGTGAAACGTGGACCCCGCACCACGGAGAAAGCCTCGCGCTTCAGTGCAGAGTGCTCTGTTGACTCGATGGAAACGCTGCTATCCCTAGAGAACGTGAACCAAGATATGGGGCGCAAGAGACCGATAAGGATTCCGTGCCATCGAGCACGTTCTGTTGACTGGTCCATGTGCGAAAGAAGTCGAGTCATGGGCGCTAAAGCCCGGATGCCGCGCGCCGCGGCATCCGGGAAAGCCCGAATACGTGAATCTCTGCTTCACGTGCTGGCGTCCCGAGTCACACGATCGCCTCTCCGAACGATGATGACCACTAGCCGGGCAGACAGACGAGGGAGCTGAGGGCCGCCAAACCGGCGGCCCTCAGCGGTCGGTCGGGGCTTTCTTTAGCACCTGCTATCGCTAGACAGCGACCGCGCCGCACACACGTTTCGACCGCCTACCGGCTGTGGAAGAAGCAGATCCCCAGACGGCGTAATCATTTTGTTGTTAGCCGTGGCTTGTCTACCTAGCAGCGTTTCCATACGTGAATCCGATGACTGCACGGGGATCACGATCTCTGAAGAGGCGATTATCTCACGCTTCGTCATCGAGGAGTTGGATCGCTCCGCCCAGTGACCTTGGTCCTCACTCTCTCTGTCAAGATTCCATCTCTGAATTCACTCGACAGCGCTCCAGAACCGAGTACAGAGTGACCCGATCCCACCGCCTTCTGCGGATTCAACAGAGCACTGTCTTCTAATGAATATCTGGAAACAAATATATTGCCAGATGAAGCTGAATACTGAACTCAATCAACAGCCGCAGTGTTGCTTCTCTCCGCAAAGTCTGAACTGATCTCGTCTAACGAGCAGCCAAATTGGTCTATTTCAGCGACGAATCACTTCCTGTCTGAACGCTTTCCTCCAAGGAGCGGAGGATGTAATGCGAACCGACTTCTAATAAAATATATAATGATGTTTAATTCAGTATCGTTAGGCGATCTGACACTGAACAATCGGATCGGGTTAGCTCCGATGACACGGGTAAGTGCAATGGACGATGGGCAGGCGACTTCTAGGATGGCCCGGTATTACACGAAGTTTGCTAAAGGGGGATTCTCTTTTCTTATCACTGAGGGTGTCTACACTGATAACGCCTATAGTAAGGGGTATAACAACCAGCCTGGGTTGGTCACTGACGATCACGTGGAGGCGTGGACCCATGTGACTAATGCTGTACACGACGCTGGGGGGGTAATTTTTGCGCAATTAATGCACTGTGGTGCCCAGAATCAGGGGATCCCGCGAGAAAGCGATCAAGAAACTATCGCCCCGTCAGCAGTCAAGCCGGACGGTGAAAAGAACGAAGCCTACGGTGGCAACGGGCCATACCCTAAGCCGAAAGAGGCCGACAAGGAGGACCTCAAGACTGCTCGAAGGGGGTTCGTTGCGGCGGCGGTAAACGCTCACGAGGCCGGCTTTGACGGCGTGGAGATTCACGCCGCGAATGGATACTTGCTTAACGAATTCCTTTCAGACAAGATGAATCAGCGCGAGGATGAGTACGGTGGTTCACCAGAAGCGCGGGTACAGTATCCCGCAGAAGTCGTCGATTCGATCGTTTCGGCTGTGCCCGAGGAGTTTATCGTAGGCGTCCGGGTGTCACAGTCGATGGTGACTGACTACAGCTACGTATGGCCCGAAGGCGAAGAGGCAGCAGCGGTGTTCTTCGGGATGCTCTCGAACACTGGGGCAGACTACATCCACACAACCGAACGCTACGCCACAGAGCCAACGTTTGGAGACGATGGGCCATCGCTTATGGAAGCCGCGGTCAAGTACGTCACCGACGATACGGTCGTTATCGCCAATGGTGGCCTCGGGACACCCGAAGCAGCACGCCAGGCGATCGACGACGGGGCCGACCTCGTAACCCTAGGGACGAGTGCTCTTGCGAATCCGGACTGGCCATCGCGGGTTGTGGCGGGCAAAGAGCTCGCACAGTTCGACCGGACGCAGTTGCTGGAACCGAAAGCCGTCATCAGCGACGAGGAACTTTCTCTTGACAGCTCATCAGTTGACGAGTAACAGTAGTTGAGGCTAGCTATCTCAATGCATACGCTCTTCGATTCCTAGTGTCGAGAAGCAGGTGCGGAACTATGATCTCCCCCTGTCATTGCAGGTGGTGTTAACTTAAGCATCGGTTCCAGCAGACGGGAAAGGCTCGGAGGCATGATTCTACCGCCGTCGGCTCCGTATTTCCAAACATATTTGAAAACAAAAAATTTTGTCGTTTTACTCCTCAAACGACACATTTGACAGCAGTCCAATTTCCATGACGAGTGATTTGAAATCGGAGCGGGGTTCGTGAGAGCGCAGCTGTGAGATGTCCGCCAGCATCAACCAGAAAGAGCGCGTCGTCAATATGGTGTTTCTCTCTGAGATCGCGGAGAAACACCAGAGTAAATTGTTGGTTTTGAACGGTAGATACGTCAACATAGAGGAATTCAGTTGTATGAGGATCGACGGCGGCGTACAGCCAGAATCGATCTAAATCGATCTGAATCGCAGTCTCATCGACCGCAACGCGATCTGGACTCGCACCGTCAACTGGCTGTAGATCGGCTTTTTGAATCCAGTTGTGGATTGCTGTTCGACTCCGATTGACACCCAATTTCTCAATATACTGTTTTGTATTCAAAACTGATAGTTCAGCAAGGTGGAGCTGAATACCGGTTTCAATGATCTCGTTGGGTGTCCGCTCTCGCTCCACAAACTCCAAGTCGATCCATTCAGTAGAGCCGGTGAGGCGGTTGGTTTCGAACATAGACCATTCGAAACACTGACCGCCTCGTTCTTAACTTAACATCGCCCTTCAACGCCACCCGCTAAACTAGGGACCTGCACACCGTAGGCGTCCATTTCTTCTGGAGATCGCATCACCGGACGGGTAGACTTTTTTGGTGCTGCCCGCATCTTTACGGTATGAGCGGAGCGCTACCGGGTACGGACGAGAACCGGTTGTTCGATACGCACGCCCACCAGCCCACCAGCGAGTTTCTTCATGACGCCGGCGGCGAAATGATGCAAGATGCGGCCGATCGCTTCGGAACGGACCTGGAAACGTGGGATTACGAGGAGATGATCGACGAGTACCACGAGGCGGGCGTCGGTCGCGCCGTCTTGCTGGGTTGGGACGCCGAAACGAACACCGGAAATCCGCCCGTGCCGAACGACTACGTCGCCGAAGTCCGTGACGAACACCCCGATTTCTTCGTCGGGTTCGGGAGCGTCGACCCCCTAAAAGACGACTGCGTTCGGGAGGCCATCCGGTGCGTGGAGGACCTCGATCTGTCGGGGTTCAAATTCCAGCAGATAGCACAGGGATTCGATCCGTCCGACGACCGCCACGACCACCTCTGGAGCACGATCGAGGATCTCGGTGTCCCCGTCGTGTTCCACGGGGGGAACTCCACGTTGGGCGCCTGCAGCGCCGGCGGGCGCGGTCTCAAGGTAAAGTACGGAAATCCCATGCTCATCGACGATGTCGCAGCGGAGCATCCGGACCTTCAGATTCTCATTGCCCATCCCGCCTATCCCTGGGAAAAAGAACAACTGGCAATTTGTCAGCAGAAGGGTAACGTCTACATGGATCTCTCAGGGTGGATTCCGAAATACATCGACGAGCAAGTCCTCCAATACGCCGGGTCACTACTCAAAGATAAAGTGATGTTCGGTACCGACTACCCGATGATTTCCCCCGAGACGTGGCTTGAGTCGTTCGAACATGACACCGACTTCAGTGAAGAGATTCAGCGCAAAATCCTCTTTGAGAACGCCGAGGAGTTTTTTGACCCATGATCAGCTGAAATCTGGTTTTTGCCCATTTAGGAACGCTTCGACCCCTCTGTCGTGGGCCGGCGTGTCGTAGGCCATCGCTTGAAGTCGCCCCTCCTGCGCCAGCCCGTCGCGCCACGACTGCCCGAGGTTGTCGTGGATGGCCTCCTTCGCCATTCCGATGCTCGCTGTCGGGCGATCCCGGAGTGTGTCAACGAGATTGTCGACGCGCTCGTCGAGTTTATCGTCCGGTACTGCTTCGTTTATCAGGTCCATTGCTGCGGCCTCGGTCGCGTCGATGAGGCTCCCGGTGAAGGCGAGTTCCTTCGTCTTTCTGAGGCCAATGATCCGCGGGAGCATCGCCGTTGCGCCCATGTCCGGAATAAGACCAACGTTGATAAACGTCGCACCGAAGCGAGCAGAGTCGGCGGCGTAGGCGAAATCTGAAACCGCCGTCAGAGACATTCCGGCACCAACTGCGTCTCCGTTGACTTTGCTGATAACCGGCACTGGCGCAGTGAGGGCGTTCTCGGCGACCGCTCCAAGGGTCTTGCGCACACGATTGTACGCCTCCAACGTCGTCTCGTCCCGTGCTGCCATATCCTCAATGTCGCCGCCAGCACTGAATGCTTCGCCTCGACCTGTGATAACGACCGCATCGTGCGTCTCAGGGTCTAGGCCGGTGAGCGCGTCGGCGATCTCAAGCGCAACGTCCGCCGTCATCGCGTTTCGAACGTTTGGGCGGTCGAAAGTAATCCGTCGAACGGGACCGTCGTCGATTTGCATGGGTGTATTTCCAGGTGAGTGTACTTTGTTCTGGCTCTCCGTGCCGTCGTTCAGTTGTCATCCGTGATTCCATCGTCGGTACCGCTTGAGCGTATCCGGTCCGGCCGGTCCGCAATATCAGGAAACAGTTGCATGAGCAGACTATGCTGAGCACGATGGAGTCGCTCGATGAACGCGGACTTGCTGATGCCCATCTCGGCGGCTACCTCGCTGGCGGTCGCCTCGCGCGGAATTGTAAAGTACCCCATAGCAACCGCGTATCGCAGGCTTTCTTCCTGTGCCGGCGTGAGGTCCCACTGTTTCGCTATGGATCTCTCTTCTTCGCCTCGGAGGGCATACACCCGTTCGAGTTTCACACCGACGGTCTCACTGGTAGTTTCCATCACCGCCCGCATGATCTCGTGACCGACGACAGCCCCGGTCACGATGGCGCTTCCGTCTTGATAGATGATAGATTCGACCATGAACCCGCCGCTGATGAGTTCATGGACGACACACGGATGTAAAGAGAGACAGCGGTAATTGTAGCGGTCGCCGTTGTCCGATTTGTAAAGATACCGAATCCGGTCGTCTTCATCGAGCCAAGCCGTTAGATCGTCGCTAAGGGCGGAACTGAACCGAAGAAGCACGTTACCGTCGCTACGCATCAGTGGCGGAGCCACATCGACAGTTGTGCCTGTCGACCGAGTTGCATCAGCCAGTGGGCAGTCATCGCCCTCAATCCGGAACTCGGTCATCAGACACTCATCGATCATACTCCACAATGTCGGGGAGAAGTTAAAAAACCCGTCTATGGACTGGACAATGACTAATAGGTAACAAGCAATATCTTATGATGAATCATGAACATTGACGAAGTCAAAGAACGTGCGGGTCCACGGGCGTTCAACCCACGAGACGACATGCCCGAGGAGTACCGGAAAGCTGCGACGCGGATGCTCGAATTCCACGCAAACAGCGAAATCATGGGTGCGTACTTGGAGCGCCCGTTCATTCGTAAAGCGCCGAGCCTAGAGCGGAAGATGGCCTTCAGCGCAAAAACGCAGGACGAAATTGGTCACGGGCAGATGCTCTACCGGGCTGCCGAAGCGCTCGGCATCAAAACTCGCGACGAAATGCTCGACGACCTCGCTGAGGGTCGCGGGAAGTTCCTCAACTGCTTCCACTACCCGATGGAGAGCTACGTCGAAACGCCAATGATCGCCTTCTTTGTCGACGGCGCCGCAATGCGTCGCCAGGCAACGCTCAAAAAGTCTAGCTGGGAGCCGTACGCCCACGCAATGGACAAGATCTGCTTCGAAGAGGGGATGCACGTCAAGCACGGCGAGTCCATTCTTCGTGAGTTGATGAATGGTTCCATCAGAGAACAAGAGATGACCCAAGAAGCCTTCGAGAAGTGGTGGCCACGCATCTTGCAATTTTTCGGTCCGACCGATGATAAGAGCACCCACCATGGCTTCGCGTCGGAAGTTGGTCTGAAGACGGCCTCGAACGACGAACTTCGGAACTCGTTCCTCAACACCTACATGCCCAAGGCGGAGCGGTACGGGCTCGAAATTCCTGATGAGCCGCGAATCCGTGACAATGGTGATGGAACCTACGAAGTCGTTGAGGATGACCTCGACTGGGACGAGTTCTTCACCGTCTCGAAAAACGAATACGAGGGTAGCAAACAGCAGATCAACGGCCGCGCACAGTCGCAGAAAGCCGTGCAGTGGGTCCGTGACATGATGGATAGCCAGACGACCACCGGCAGTGGCCCGATCCCACAGGCGGCCGACTAGACCATGATCTGGGAGGTTTTTCGCCAGTCAAACGAAGGTGGTGAGTTCAAATACTGTCGTGACGTGCACGCACCCGACCGGGAGATGGCAAAGCAATTTGCCGTCATCCAGCACGGTCGACGCAAACCGACGAACGCGCTGTGGGTTGCACCGCAAGAGAAGATACTGAGCATCTCTCCCGGTGAAGACCCGGGCGAGTCGACCGCCGACGGTGAGACCGTCGAGTGGGTCGTCTTTGCCCCGAACTTCCAAGGCTATCAAACCGAGGCAGGTTCGGTTGAGGCGACTGACGAGGCCGGTGCGAAGGCATTAGCGCTTGAGGAGTTCTCCGACCCTGACGACAAGGAACTCTGGGTCGTCGAGGAACAATTCCTCAGCGAAGTAAACGCGACCCAAGTTGCGTTCGGCGGGACGACCGACAAAGCGTACCGATTCGCACAGACCTACAACGTCGACCCTGCCGCCGAAGAGGTAGCAGCCTCCGAAGGTGAGCAGGTTGAGGCCGAGCGCCGGCGAGGTGAACTATAATGTCGGCAACCGAACCCGACCTCGGCAGCGCCGATGATCTTACCGAGCGTGAGCGAAACGCTGTTGAGGCACAGTTGTTCCGACTGGCTGACGACGAGTACGTCCAAGCCGAGCGTTACACGTTTTGGCAGGTTCGCGCGCCAACGCTTGAGTCTGACCTTGCCTTTGCAAACAACGCACAGGACGAACTTGGACACGCCCGACTGTGGTACGATGCCATTCAACAGTTCGGTTACTCCGAAGAGTCGCTGCTCTGGGAGAGCGAGCCGTCGGACTTCCAGCACAGTACCTTCGTCGAGCTTCCCTTCGAAGAGGGTGACTGGGCAGACGCGGTCCTCCGAGCGTACCTCTACGACGTGGCCGAGGACATCAGGCTGTCAGCGTTAGAAAATTCAAGTTACAAAGTCATCCGTGAGCGCACCAGCCGGATTCAGGGCGAAGAAGGCTACCACGTCGAACATGCCGAGAGCTGGCTGCAACGAATGGCTCAAGACAGCGACGCCAGTCGCCGCGTGGAAAAGGCGCTCGATCATCTCTACCCGTACGCGCTGACCTTGTTCGAGCCGGTTGGTGATGTGGAAGATAATATCGTGGAACTCGGTGTCCGGACCATGACCCTCGACGAGATGCGCGAGGAGTGGACCGACCGAATCACCGACTTCCTCACCAACCTCGGCTTCGACGTCCCGACGGACGAGGAACCGGCCACGCCCATTGGCCGGGACAACAATCACACCGAGTACTGGGACGAACTGTACGAGGAGATGGTCTCCTCGTACCGGAACCTCGGTCGACACGAAGCGACCAAGCTCATGGGCCCTGAAGACGATGAGTAGCGATTACGACCGGCCACGGGCCGACGCCGACGCAAAAGCATGCTCGTACACGGAGTACGATACGAAAGAGCGTGCGACGGGCGATGTGCCTGCCACCGGTGACGGAGCCGAGGGACTCGAACGCGAGATCTGGTCCGCACTCTACCAAGTCGAAGACCCTGAGATGCCTATCAGTGTCGTCGACCTCGGACTGATCTACGGACTGGAGCTTGACGACGGTGAAGTGACAATCGACATGACGCTGACTTACAGCGGGTGTCCCGCTCGTGAGCTCATACTTGAGGACGTTGAACAGGCTGCTGAGAGCGTCAACGGCGTTGACAAGGCCGACGTGCGTCTGGTCTGGTCGCCCGACTGGTCCATGGACCTCGTCACCGAACAGGGCAAAGATGCGCTCCGCGACTTCGGGATAAGTTTTGACCAATGAGCGAACCCGATCCAAGCGTTACGACTAGTGGCGAACTGACGGGTGCTAGGTGCCCGTACTGCGAGTCAACCGACACCAAGCGAGAACATCCCTGTGGTCCATCGCGGTGTCAATCCATCCACTACTGCAACGAGTGTCTTCAGCAATTCAAAAAGTTCGAGTGATTCACCCAAACGACAGCTCATTTCTACGCTCTTCACGCCTGTAGTACTCATCTCAATTCCGTTATACTTTACAGAACTCAGCCTCGAACGTTGAGTATCTAGCACTTAATCGACCGAAAATGGCGTCTGAGACGGTGTAAGCATGGAAAAGAGAGTTCAGCCGCAGACGCTCCGCTCTCCACTAGAGGTTCAAACGCCGTGAACGCTGCCTTCACTACCCCCTGTGAATCACTCTCCTGTTCGATCGATACCGTAAATTCCTCGTAGAACGTCTTTTCCTCCGATTTCGGGCCCAATAGTGCCAACACGACAACATTCAAAGCTGAGTAGACTGTTTAGAACAAAACGAGGAATTGGATACACCCAGAAATATACGAACTCTGGTGTGTAACCGAAATAGATACTTTGCAGACATTTCACCGTCCCGGCGGTCGTCGTCGAAGCGGGCGATTTCGGATCGATTGGCCACCGTAGGAGGTGACTGTTCGTCCGCAGTCCCACCGGAGAGCGGGTCAGTGCCGTCTCGCCGCGTTCCGGGTCGGCGGTCACGTTACACTCCGGGGTAGACCCCCCGACAGCATTCGCCTCAGCCGAGGTTGACGTTGATTGCTTTCGTCTGAGTGAACTCGTCGATAGCCTCCATCGCGTTCTCACGGCCGGTACCGGACTGTTTGTAGCCGCCGAAGGGCTGACCCGCCGAGACATCGTTGTAGTGGTTTACCCAGACCACACCGGCTTCGAGCCGTCGGGCGGTCCCGAGGGCTTTGGTCACGTCACCGGCGATGACACCGGCGGCGAGGCCGTAGTCGACGTCGTTTGCCAGCGCGACCACGTCGTCTTCATCACTCCAGGCGAACGTCTCCATGACGGGACCGAATATCTCCTGTTGAACCGACGGGTGGTCGTGGTCGATGTCGTCGATGACCGTCGGTTCATAGAAGGCACCGCCCGCCAGCGAGTCGTCGTCGGGCGCGTTACCGCCGGTTCGGATAGTCGCCCCGCTCTCGCGGGCGGCCTCGACGTAGTTGTGCGTGCGTTCGACCTGCTCGGCGGAGACTTTCGGCCCCATATCCGTCTCTTCGAGGAGCGGGTCGCCGACCGACATCCCTGCGGCCGCGTCGGTAAAGGCGTCCATGAACTGTTCTTCGATGTCCTCGTGGACGAAGAGCCGAGAGCCCGCGGCACAGCACTCTCCCTTGTTGAAAAAGATTGCCATCATCGCCGCCTCGACTGCTTCCTCGAGGTCGGCGTCCGGGTAGACGATGACCGGACTCTTTCCGCCGAGTTCGAGTGTCGTCTTCGTGATGTCCTCCGCGGAGTTGCGGATGATCTCTTTCCCGACTTCCGTCGACCCTGTAAAAGAGATTTTGGGAACGTCCTCGTGAGTCGAGAGGGGTTCGCCCGCGTCCTCGCCATAGCCCGTGACGACGTTGATGACCCCGTCCGGGACGATATCGTCGGCCAGTTCCATCAGTTTCAGAATCGACAGCGGGGTTTCCTCGGACGGTTTGAGCACGACGGTGTTGCCGGCGGCGAGGGCGGGGCCGAGTTTCCAGATGGCGATCATAAGCGGGAAGTTCCACGGAACGATGGCCCCCACGACGCCGTAGGGTTCTTTGAGCGTGAAGACCTGCTTTTCACGGTCGAAAAGGTCGTTCGTCTGGCGGGTTTCCCCGGTGACGTTCCGGGCCGCGGCGGCATAGTAGGTGAGATGGTCGACGATCAGCCCCATGTCACCCATCGCTTCGGTGATCGTCTTGCCAGTATCGAGCACTTCGAGGGTTGCGAGCGTCTCCTGATTTTCCTTGATGACGGCAGCCATCTCCGAAAGGACGCGCTGGCGCTCGCCTGGTGAAGCGTCTTTCCACCCGCCCTCGAACGCCTCGTGTGCTGCTTGGACGGCAGCGTCGATGTCGGCGGCGTTGCCGGCCGGTACCTCGTCGATCACGTCTCCCGTGGTCGGGTCCCGCGTCTCTATTGTCTCGTCGCTGTCACCGGCGACGAACTCCCCGCCGATGTAGTGGGCGAGAGTGTCGGGAACGGCGTCTGCGGCAGCGTCGCGATGTCTCTGTTTGATTGCACTGTCGGTCTCTGCTGAATCATCACTAGCTGTACTCATAGGTAGGGCAATGACAACATTTGCCACGAGACTGTAAATAGTTAACTGAAGCCTCAGATTTGAACGTTGAGTATCTAGCACTTAATCGACCGAAAATGGCGGCTGAGACGGTGTGAGCATGGAAAAGAGAGTCCAACCGCAGACGCTCCGCTCTTCGGTGGTTTGCACTCGACACAACAGTTATTATTCGACATCTTATCGTGTGGAGTATGCGGGTGCGAGTCAGTGTCGGGCACGCAGTGTTCGGTGTCGCGTTCGCAGCGACAGTACTGAGCGGCACTGCAGCGGCACACGGGGGCGCGGGGTCGACAGGCGCCGCGGGCGTTCTGATCGTCGTCGGCGTGACGGTGATGGGCGGCTTGGTGGCTGGACTCTCCGGTCTATGGTACGACCGGTGGCTGCCGACGATACCCGTTTGGGCGCCGTTTGCCGTCGGGGGATTGCTTGTCGTTCTCGGCGGGTCGTTGTTCCTGTCGACAGCCACAACCGTCGGTACCGATCCGGCCGGACTCCTAGTCGCCACCCTCGCTGGTGGCGCCGGTGTGGGGTTTGCTGTCACCGGCGACGACTGGGGGTGCTCGTGTGATGCAGACGCCCTCTCGACAGCGGTTTTCGGCCATCGGTTCGTCGAGGGACTGGTTCTGGGAATCGTCCTCGACGCTGCAAACGGGCTCGCTGTTGTTGCTGGCGCGGTCGTCGTCGGGCATGCGGCGGTCGAGCTGGCCGTCGTCGGCCGCTACTACCGACGTGTGGACCGACTCCGTCGCGGATTCGCTGCTATCGCGGTGATTACGCTGGGATTCGCCGTCGGCGCCGCGGCCGGGACGACGCTCCTCTCGGCCGTTCCAGATGTGTTGGAGGGGGCAGTCCTCGCGGCCGCAGGCGGCGTGCTGTTGGCACTCGGTGTTTCCGAGTGGCAAAAAACAGGCCTCAACGCAGGCTAAACGTTGTGCAGAGCGAATCGTTTTATTACTGGGTGATGACTTATTGCTAACGATGACCGTGCCAACCCGTCGCGCTCTATACCCCGTCTGGCTCGTCCGCGTTGTTTGTCAAAAGTAGTCGTAATTTACAAACCAGTTCGATTGGAGTCGGCAGTCGCCGACACCAGTGCCTGCTCAGTCGTCGTCTGCCGTACCCTGCATACTCTCGTCCGTTTCGTCCTGGAACTCGTCCCGCGAGGGGATGTTGTGGCCCTCGTTGATCGCGTGTTCCGGCGGCACGTCGATGGCCTCGGACTGGTCGAAGAAGTTGTCCGGCGTCAGTTTCAGGTTTGCCATCTGGACGGGCAACACCGGCCAGTCCTCGGGTCGGGTGACGTGGTTTTTCCCGAGCGTGTACCAGACTACTAGGTCCTCGTTGTCGAGGTCGCGGTTCTGTTCGGTCCAGACTGGGAGCCCTTGTGGACCCTCGGCCTGGTTCGGATAGTCACCGGCCGGGAAGCGCTCGTTCTCGTCGTGTGGAGTGACCCAGAGGTGATTGTCGATAAATCCCGCGCGCCGCAGCACGCTACTGTCGTCGGTCTGTGCTGCTTTGACGTTCTCGTGCGGCTCGATACGGTAGCCGACCTCCTTGTCCAGCTTGTTCGTCTTGTTCGGGTTAGTCACCTTCCAGTACCGCCCCTCGAGCGGGTTGATCAGGCGCTGGGCCTCCTGCTCGGTCTCAAGCTGGCGCTGGTCGGCGTAGAAGGCATTGCCGCCGGGGTTGGGCGAGTCGACTGAGGGATCCGCGTGTGGACTGAATCCCTGGGGCCCCGTCGGCACGGTCTGGTTTTCGACCTCGTAGATGTTGTTGTCGGTGCCGTCGATGTCGAAGTCCAGGCGGAAATTGAAGAAGTGCTGGTGGATGGCCGACTTGAGCTGTGGCGCGAGCAGTTCGTCGTAGCCCGTCACGTCCTTGCCCTTCGCTGCCGTGGCGGTGGCGTCAATGCCGGTGAGTCGGACCTGAACTTGGATGCTACCGTCTTGGTAGAAGTACCAATAAAAGGCATAATCGTAGTTCCCGACCGCGCCGATGAACGAGACCACAAGACGGCGGTTTCGGCGGGATTCAGCCGACTCGGTCCGCCAGTCCGACCGCTCCCACAGGAGACCGTAGTCCTCCTCGTGCATGCAGATGGCGTTCGGGACGACGTTGACATCCCCGTCCATGGTGTTCATCACCGCGTCGAAGTAGTGCATGTAGCCCAGGCAGTCACACCGCTTTTCCAGGGACTTGGCCATCCGGCCGATGTTGTACTCGCCGGCGTCCATCGCGTTCTTGAACCGGTCGTGACGGTCGGGCGAGCCGTATGGGACGGACATCTCGGCCAGCGACGCACGGTTCAGAATCTTCCGAAACTCCCCGTTGTCGTCGTAGCCGACGTTGTGGAGCACGAGGCCCTCACGCTGTGTCCAGCCGACGCGGAACTCCCAGTTTTGCCACTCGACTTTGTGGCCGTCGACATCGAAGGAGGGGCCGTTGGGCTGGACGACGTCGTACGGTTCCACGTCGTCGCGGAGCTCGACCTCGCCCTCGCGATAATGCATCTCCTCGGGCGGGAATATGTTGTCCTCGTCCGGGGGTCCGTCGTCGACCACTTTGACGACTTCCATCGCGTCCAAGTCGACGAACGCGTGCAGGCCGTGGACCGGCTTTGCGTACCCCTCGTCGCCGTCTTCCTCGCTGGGTCGGAGGTAGCTCAGGCCGTGTGCCATCCGTCGGTCGCGATCGATATCCTCCGGGATGAAATCGTACCCGACGGAGAACGGATCAACCATGGCGCGGTCGGTGTCCTCGACGCCACGGTCTCTGAGAGCCGCCTGCCACTCTTCGTTTTCCTTGACCGTCTGTTCGCACTCGATGAACTCCTGGATGGCAATCGATGGCTGGGCACCGTCGATGTGCTCTACGTCTGTGAGTTCCTCGTCTTCCAGCGAGACGACTGCTTCGTACGTTTTGCGTTCCGGGCTGTCCCGGATTACCGCAAACGCCTCACGCTCGATTTTGGTCCCGTTCTCTCTGTATTCGTTCAGGGCTTCCTTTGATGGTTCGTTCAGTTCGATTTTTACCATCCGTGCGTTGTCAGTGAAGTCGGATGCTTCACGGAGCACTTTACCTGCGATTTCTATCTCGCCCGGCAGGAGGGGGTCCAAAGGGTGTTCAACTGTTTCTTTGGCTTCGGTTGCCATACACACATGACATGTGCACACACACTAATAGCTTTCTGGATCTAAGACCGACGTTCGGTATGCCTCGATCGCGCCACAGACCGGTTCGCGGTGCTTTTCGGCCGTCTTCACCGAGGAAGCGTGGCGACGGAAACCGTCCCACTGGCCCGGGGCTACAGTTTCTGGTACTCGCCGTTCGCGTGCTGCTCGGGGTAAACAGTGACCTGCTCACCGTCACGCCATTGTGACCACGTCGGCTGGAAGAAGCCCGGCCCATACTTGAGGTCGTGGGGGTACGCGTTGCCGTCCGGACTCTCTTCGTCGGGGCCGTACACCGAGTACGTCTGGTTGAGGTCGTAGGTGGTGTTCTCCATGGTCTCGACTGTATCGTCCAGGCTCGAACCGTCCTCTGTGCGGGCTCGGGCGTACATCTGCGTCGCTGCGTACGCTCCGAAGGCCGCCCAGGTCGGTTTGCTCGGCCGGCTGTCGTAGTTCGACTCGTAGATGTCGACGAACTCCTGTGCCTTCGAGGAGAGGTCAGCGCCCCATGTGGTGAACGTCCGGCCGATGATGAGCGAGGAGTCGGAGTTGATATCCGAGAGATACGCAGGCGACTGTGAGGCCACGAGGTCACCGAGTAGCGGTTTCTGTGTACCCGACTGTTCGTGCGCCAGCAGCGGTGCCTTTCCTGCCTCGGCGACGAGCCCGAACACGAAATCTACGTCCATCTCTTCGATCTGGTTCATCTACGGGCTAAAGTTGTTTTCGCTGAGCGAGAACACGATGTCGTCGTCGATTTCGATTCCCAAGTTCGGAACGTTCTGCTTCAGGGCCGGAGCGACCTGGCCGGTCTAGGCAGCGTCCTCGCGCAGAATGGCTGCACTGGACCAGTCCTGTTCGCCCACTGCAAACTGTTCGGCGAAGTTTATCATGTCCAGCACGAAAAAACGCCGCGTTGATCGATGCAACCCTGAACCACGGCTTGAACCGCTCGTAGTCTTCCGCGACTTGGGCCGGCAGCGCAGGTGAGACAGCACCGACGTTGAGATGAATCATTTCGGTGTCGGCCACCTCGGACATGATACCGGACGCCGTCTGTTCGGCGAAGGTCCCGAGTGTGGCATCAGCTCCCTGTCTGTTGACCAGCGTGTTGTGTGCTTGTGCAGCGGCGGTCGATTGGCCCTCGGTGTTTGCACTCTCGACTGTCATCTCGGCGTCAAGGATCCCCTCGTCGTTGTTCTGTTGTGTGGCAAGTTCAACGCCGCGTTCGGTTGCCTTTCCAACGTCGAGACCGAGCGCTGTCAGTACCCCAATAGTTTCTTCACCCGAACCAGAATGGTCACCACCTCCTCACGCGGGGTGGCTACCGGTAGAAGATCGAACATCAAAAATCCGATGTTGCCGCCGTCTTACGTTCAACACGGCATTACAAAATAATACTACGAAGCGGGCGAACAAGTAGCTCACCGGCGGCGGACGGGGTCAGTCGAGGTTGACGTGGACGTTCTTGACTTCGGTGTACGTCTCGATGGCTTCTTGACCCTGAGCACGGCCGTGGCCGCTCATCTTCGTGCCGCCGAATGGCGTCTGTGGCCACGTGTTCGGCGTTTCGTTGACCATGACCATTCCGTAGTCGAGCCTGTCGGCCACTCTGTGGGCACGCGATAGGTCGTTGGTCCAGACACACGAGGTCAACCCGAAAGGCGAATCGTTTGCGACCTCGATCGCCTCTGCTTCGTCCTCTACTTCGATTACCGACAGTACCGGGCCGAAGATTTCCTCGCGGGCAACAGTCATGTCGTTAGTCACGTCGGCAAGCACTGTTGGCTCAACGAAGTAGCCCACGTCCTTTTCGTTGGGAACACCGCCACCTGCTGCCACGGTTGCGCCCTCGTCGCGACCGATTTCAATGTATTCGAGGACTTCTTCCAACTGCTCTTTGTTCACGACCGGCCCCATCTGGCCGTCGTCGTCGATGCCACCGCCGATAGGAATGCCCTCCGCGATGGTGGCCATTTTCTCGACCATCTCGTCGTAGACGTCCTCGTGAACGACTAAGCGGGAGTTGGCCCAACACATCTGGCCCGCGTTCATGAAGATGCCATACTGCACACCGCGCGAAGCCGTATCGAGGTCAGCATCCGGGAAGACGATGGCCGGTCCCTTTCCGCCGAGTTCAAGCGTTGCGTCGGCGACAGCCTCGGCCGCGTCCCGCTGGATGGACTTGCCGACGCCAGTGCTCCCGGTGAAAGTGACGTGATCGACACCATCGTGGCTGGCGAGTGCACTCCCGGCACCGGATCCAGACCCGGGGACGACGTTGACGACGCCGTCAGGGAGACCGGCTTTCTCTGCGGCTTTCGCGTAGTACAACGCCGATAGCGGCGTGACGCTGGAGGGCTTGAGAACGACTGTGTTGCCCGTCGCTAGCGCTGGCGCGATACCGCGGCCGGCTAGCTGGAAGGGGTAGTTCCAGGGAGCGATGTGGGCGGTGACGCCGACCGGGTCACGCGTCGTATAGTTTAGACGGGAGTCCGAAACAGGAATTTCGCTGCCTTTGATCTTATCTGACCAGCCGGCGTAATACCGGAACGTGTCGATGACCATGTCTATTTCCAACCCGGCCTCGAACGGCGTTTTGCCGTTGTCGTGCGACTCGACGAGCGTGAGTTCGTCTTTCATCGCCTCGATGGCATCGGCCATTCCCCGGACGTGTTCACGACGTACATCGGGATCCATCGTGCTCCACTCGGAGCTGCGCTCGGCAGCGGCCGCTGCCGCCTGAACAGCCTCGTCAACATCAGACTCATCGGCCTTCTGGACCGTCGCGTATTCCTCTTCGCTGGCTGGGTCTACCGAACTGATGGTCTCACCGCTGTTTGCGTTGCGCCATTCGCCGCCGATATACAGCTCTGTGGGACCGGAGTACTTAGTCACAAAGAAACGATTAGTGTACGGCGTATTAGTTTTTGTTGTTAGACTCCCTACAACACTCGCAATAGCCCATAGAGACGGTTCTAGACCAACCTTCGACCGTCGATCACAGGCAGGTGGCGGCCCAATGGTTCGTCCGTCGGAATGTGTGTGCCTACTCCTCTTTTCTCTTAATGAGGAACTTCATATCGCCCTCGAAGACAGTGGTTCCATCTTGGTTTTCCATCTCCGTGTCGAGGACGACTAGTCCCACGTCCTCACGGCCGACTTCCTTCTTGTTGGAGACTTCCATTTCTAACTGGAGTGTGTCACCGATGTTGACAGGGTTCGGGAGGTCCATGTAGTTCATCCCGAGGAAGGCGTAGGCTGTGCGCTCAACGATGCCGGTCCGGTAGACGAATCCGGTCGCTTGGACGAATGTCATCGGACCGTGGGCGATACGCTCACCAAAATCCTGCTCTTCGGCGTACTCCTTGTTAGTGTGGAGTTCGGTCCAGTCACCTGACAGCGCTGAGTGCATCACGAAGTCTGATTCCGTGACGGTGCGGCCGACGCTGATGAATTCTTCTCCCTCTTCGAAGTCCTCGAAGTGATGTGGCTCGTAACTGTACGGCATACCTCAAAGACTGCTCAGGCCAGCTAAATAACTTTACTCCCGTTTCCCGCTCCGACACGTATTTATCGGGGCTCGCGATATATGAGATCGTATGTCAAGAGTCTCTGATGAGGCCCGCGAGCGCATCCAGTCGGATGCGTTCTGCGAGACGCTTGGTATCGATCTCATCGAACTTGATTCAGGCTTCGCCCAGACCGAACTGACCGTCACCGAGGACTTGCTGAACTTCCATGGGACACCTCATGGTGGCGCTATCTACTCACTTGCTGATTCTGCGTTTGCCGCGGCGTCAAACTCTCATGATAAGACGGCAGTCGCGCTGGAGACAAACATCTCTTATCTTGAGGCTGTTGATGTCGGTGAGACACTGATAGCAACTGCTCACGAGACACATTTAGCGGGAAAAACCGCGGAGTATGAAATCGAAGTTACCGATGAGAGTGACGATCGAATTGCCACGTTCAGAGGTCGCGTCTACAGGATGGAATAGCGTACAGAATTGGGTTGGGGTGGTGTCTACCCTAGGCTTCCACAGAAAGCCTCTGAGAGCGGTCCTAGGGCGGTATTACTCGCGGTGATCGTAGACACGCTGGACCTTTCCGACTTTCGACCGGGCGATGCCGCCTGGTTCGACCAGATCGAGTTCATCAGGCGAGAACTGCAGAACGTTTTCTAAGCGTTCGGTAATCTCGGCCTCGAGCGACTGGCGGCTCTGTGTGGTTCCCTCTTCCATCTCGACGGTTAGTTCCATAACGTCGAGACTTTCCTCACGGTAGAGATCAATACGGTAGTGCGGGGCGACACCGTCTAGATCTAGAATGACGTGTTCGATTTCGCTGGGGTAGAGGTTCACCCCGCGGACGATGAGCAAGTCGTCGGCCCGGCCAGTGACGTTGTCCATCCGAACCATTGTCCGGCCACATTCACACTCCTCGTAGTTCAGCGTCGTCAGGTCGCCGGTCCGGTACCGAAGCACCGGGAGCGCCTCCTTACTGAGCGTGGTGAGGATGAGTTCACCCTCTTCACCTTCCTCGACTGGTTCGCCGGTGTGGGGGTCCACGACTTCAGGAAGGAAGCGGTCCTCCCAGATGTGTAATCCTTCCTGTGCTTCGTGGCACTCACAAGAGACGCCGGGGCCGACGATCTCTGAGAGGCCATAAATGTCGATCCCGTTGACGCCGAGGCGCTCTTCGATTTCCTCACGCATTGGATCTGTACAGGGCTCTGCTCCGAAGATGATGGTCGAAATCGGCAGATCGACGGGGTCGTGGCCCATCTCTTCAGCTGTCTCGGCGAGATATAGTGCGTAGGAAGGGGTGCAGGTGAATACGTCGCTTTCGAGGTCGATCATCAGTTCGACCTGACGCTGGGTCTGGCCACCGCCGATGGGGATAACGGTCGCTCCCAACTCTTCGATACCGTAGTGGAGTCCCAACCCACCCGTGAAGAGCCCGTAGCCGTAGGCGTTCTGGATTGTATCGCCCGCCTCAGCCCCGCTGGCGGCGAGTGAGCGAGCGACGACTTCGCTCCAGACCTTGATATCATCGTCAGTGTAAGCGACTATCTTGGGCTTGCCGGTGGTCCCGGAGGATGCATGGAGGCGCGTAACGTCCTCGCTGTCAACTGCGAATAATCCGTCGGGGTACTCGTCGCGGAAGTCCTCTTTTGTCGTTGTCGGGAGCTTTCGGACGTCCTCAACGCTCTGGATGTCCTCAGGCGTGACACCCATCTCGTCCAACTGATCTCTGTAGAACTCGACGTTCTCATATGCGTTCTCTACCGTATCGCGGAGCCGTTCGACCTGTAGTTCGCGCAGTTCTTCGCGGTCTGAGGTCTCTACTTTTTTATACGACATCTGTAAGTGTATGACTGTACACAATCATAAAAATTGTTTGGGTATAATTCTCTGAGATCTGGGAGGAGTTGTATCATCACGATTTGGACTCTCTCCCAGTGGAGATCAATTCAAAATCCGGCAGTAAGAGGTGCTCTTGGAGGAAAAGCTATTTTCCGACACCTCCGAAAGAGGTAGCTATGCGAGATGCGTATATTATCGGCGCAGGGCAGACTCCCTTCGGTGCGATGCCCGAGAAGAGCTACCGATCGTTGTTTACATCCGCCGTGGAGGCAGCCGTCAATAGCGTTCCCAACGGAATCGATGACAACGAGATAGACGAGGCCGTCGTCGGCTCTCTCGGTGTCGGCGGCCGCCAGCTCGGTCTCTCAGGTCCGGCTGCCACCGAGCATGCCGGACTCCACGGGATTCCGAGTTCTCGTATTGAAAATGCTTGTGCCGCGTCCGGGTACGCCGTACGACAGGCCGTCCAGGCGGTTAAGAGCGGGATGGCTGACGTTGCTATCGGCGGCGGTGTCGAATCAATGACCGATATGAGCAGCGACGTGACCAAGTACTGGCTGGGCGTCTCCGGTGAGACAGAGTGGGAACGCCTGACCGGAACCACCTTCTCGGGCGTTTACGCACAAATGGCCTCCGCCTATATGGACAAGTACGACGCGACAGCCGAACACCTCTCGATGGTGGCAGTGAAAAACCACGCCAACGGCGCAAAAAACCCTAAGGCACACCTCGGCTTCGAGTGCTCGCTTGAGGATGCGGTCAACGCGCCCGTCGTCGCAGATCCGCTTAATCTCTATCACTGCTGCCCGACCTCTGACGGTGGCGCCGCCGTCCTCGTCGCCAGCGAGGACGTAGTCGACCAGTACACTGACGACCCCATCCGCGTCGCTGGTGTCGGTGCGGCCAGCGAGCGAGTCGGTCTTTTCCAACGGGACACGTACACTGCTATCTCTTCATCGAAGTCGGCCGCAAAGCGCGCGTACAATCAGGCCGGTATCGACCCCGAGGATCTGGACTTCGCGGAGGTTCATGATTGCTTTGCCATCGCAGAGCTCCTAGCATACGAAGATCTCGGGTTCTGTGAGCGGGGTAGGGCTCCCAGTATGTTGGAGGACGGAAAGACGGAACTTGACGGAGAGATTCCGGTCAACGCCTCCGGTGGCCTCAAGTCGAAGGGGCATCCCATCGGCGCGACGGGTGCCGGACAGGTCACCGAGGCGTTCAAACAACTTAGCGGGAAAGCCGGTGACCGCCAAGTCGAAGACGCCACACTCGGGCTAACACACAACGTCGGCGGGAGTGGTGGCGGCGCGGTCGTTCACGTTCTTGAACGGGAGGTGGCACAATGACCGATGCACAGATTGCGGCCATCGGCGCCTACACGCCGAGACTCCGCATCGTAGCTGAGGAGTTCGAAGACGCATGGGGCAGTTTTAACGCGGCCGGCGTCAAGCAAAAAGCCGTCCCCGAGGCCGACGAGGACGCGCTTACGATGGGCGTTGAGGCAGCCGAACGAGCACTCGATGTCGCCGGTTACAGCGGCGCGGACGTGTGCCATCTCGCCTTTGCCACGACATCGCCGCCGATGGCAGAAGAGGACCTCTCCGCGCGACTGGCGAACGTCCTCGGTGTCCCCGATAGCGTGACCACACGGACGATGACAGGCAGCACCCGCGTCGGCGCACAAGCACTCAGCGGGGCGCTCGATGCTGGCCCTTGGGGCGAAAAAATCGCCCTCGTCATCATCAGCGACTGTCCAAAAGGTGCTCCCGACAGCGACGTTGAACACGCTGCGGGTGCCGGTAGCGCAGCGTTGGTCGTCGACGGCAACGGTCCCGGAAAGGTCCTCGATCGCACATCTCACGTTGATACCTACCCAGGCACGCGGTTCCGAACCGGCGGCGACGACAAAACTACGGGATTAGGCGTGACTCAGTATGACCGCGAGGCGTTTACCACGACGCTGGGCGGTGCCGTGGACAAACTGGACGACTCACTCGAAGATGTAGATGCCGCTGCAGTCCAGTCACCGGACGGAAAGCTCCCCTATCGAGCGACCGCAGCGCTCGGTATCGACGCCGAGACCATCGCCGCCGCGGAGACGGTGAGTTCGCTCGGGGACACCGGCGCGGCGAGTGTGTTCATCGGTGCTGCGACGGCCTTCACGCAAGACACAGAGCGCCTCCTCGTTGCGGCTTATGGCAGCGGAGCCGGCGCAAACGCCATCCTCCTTGAGGGGCCGGTCCCGGTCGAGAGCGCACTTGACGGCGAGACCGAACTATCCTACGCCGAGTACCTCCGGCGTCGAGGCGAGATCACAAGCGACGAGCCGGAAGGTGGCGGTGCGTACGTAAGCGTCCCCTCGTGGCGGCGGACCATCGACCAACGCCACCGGATGGTCGCCGGTCGCTGTTCGGCTTGTGGTGCACTGAACTTCCCGGCGGACGGTGCCTGCCAGCAGTGTAACGAGCGGTCGGTGAGTTTCGAGGCCATCGAGCTGCCCGGGACCGGCACCGTTGAGGCAGTAACTACTATTGCACAAGGCGGTGCGCCGCCGGAGTTTGTCGAACAGCAGTCAAAGAGTGGGCCGTTCGTTAGCGCCGTCGTCGCGCTCGACGGCCCCAGGGACAAGGAGACGGTTAGCGTCGCTTCGCAGGTGCTTAACGGTGACACGAAAGTCGACATCGGGACGGCTGTCGACGCCACAGTTCGACGCATCTACTCACAGGAGGATGTCATCCGATACGGCTTCAAAATGCAGGTCAGCGAGACGCGACGCTAGGTTAGAGTCGCTTGAAAATCGTCGCTACGCCCTGCCCAAAACCGACGCACATCGTCGCGAGACCGTAGTCGGCTCTTCGTCTTTGCATCTCGTGCAGTAGCGTCGTCGAGATGCGCGCCCCCGAACACCCAAGCGGGTGTCCAAGTGCGATTGCGCCACCGTTGACATTCACCTTCTCGTCGGGAATGTCGAGTTCCTCGATGCAGTGAAGACTCTGTGCGGCGAAAGCCTCGTTGAGTTCCACGAGATCGATGTTGGCCATCGTGATGTCAGCGTTCTTGAGTGCGGTCCGTGAGGCCGGGATTGGTCCCCTACCCATCACCAACGGGTCGACGCCGGCGACAGCGCGCGTTTCGACACGTGCGAGAGGATCCAGTCCGTGCTCTTCGGCGTACGCCTCAGAAGTGACGAGCATCCCTGCGGCACCATCTGTTAGCGGCGACGCGTTGCCCGGCGTCACCGACGCGCGCTCGTCGTCGCGGAACACCGTCGGCAGTTCACTCAGCGACTCGATTGAGGTGTCTGGTCGGGGCGTCGTATCTTTCTCGACTGTCTCGTCGCCGGTACCGACGGGGACGATTTCGTCGTCGAACCGGCCACTCTCAGCGGCCGCAACGGCCCGTTTGTGTGAGCGCAGCGCGAAGCGGTCCTGCTCGTCACGGGTGATGCCGTGTCGGCGGGCGAGGGTCTCGGCAGTCTGGCCCATCGAGAGTCGGTCGGCGTCGTAGCGCTCCTGGATGGCGGGGTGGAGCCAGTCGGAGAAGGGAATTCGGCTCATCTGTTCGACGCCAGCGATGGGGTAGACTGCGCCGTCTCCCGCCTCGACTGCACGGGCGGCGTCGGTGAGGGTAGTCATCGATGAGCCACAGAGTCGGGTGGTTGTCGCTCCGGGGACTGTCTCGGGGAATCCACCTGCGAGCAGCGCTTGCCGGGCGAGGTTTCGGCCCTGTTCTTCCTCTTGATTCGCACAGCCCAGTCGGAAGTCATCCCAATCGCTGGCAGGAACGCCGGTTCGATCGACGAGTGCGTCTAGTACTGTGGTGATGAGGTCCTCGGGGTACGGTCTGGCGAGAGAGCCATCTTTCCGCGCCTGCGGCGTCCGGACGGCATCAACGATAACGGCCCGGTATTTTGGATCGACCATCAGTGACTAGATTCTATTGTGGGTGTGATATTAAATCACTGGCCAGCGCGTGGCGGGCAAGCAATGTTTTTATTCTTCGGTACTGTCGCTGTAAATGATGCAAGTAGCCGTACTCGGAGCCGGTACTATGGGCCACGGCATCGCCCAGGTGTCGGCCATGGCCGGCCACGACGTCCAGGTCCGCGACATCGACGAGGAACTTGTCGCAGACGGTCTGACCGCCATCGAATCGAATCTTGAGGAAGGTATCGAACGGGACAAAGTAACACAAAACGAAGCCGATGCGACGCTTGACCGCCTCTCAGGCACCACATCGCTCGAGTCGGCCGTAACCGACGCAGACATCGTCATCGAAGCAGTGCCCGAGGAGATGGGGATTAAACACGATACGGTGACAGATGTCGAGTCACACGTCGCCCCCGACACGATCATCGCATCAAACACGTCGTCGCTGTCATTGACTGAAATTGCCAGCGCTCTTGACCATCCCAGCCGGGCAGTCGGGTTACACTTTTTTAATCCGGTCCACATTATGAAACTGGTCGAAATCGTCACTGCAGAGCAGTCGAGCGACGAGACGGTTAAGCGCGCTCGCCAGTTCGTGGAAGGGATCGAGAAGACGCCCATCGAAGTGATGGATTCTCCGGGCTTTGCTTCTTCTCGCCTCGGCGTTGCGCTCGGTGTGGAGTCGATGCGGATGGTTGAACAGGGCGTCGCCTCACCGGAGGATATCGATACGGCGATGGAACTTGGTTATAATCACCCGCTGGGTCCGATTGAACTCGGCGACGTGGTCGGTCTAGACGTGCGACTCGATATTCTGGAGTACCTCCGTAAGGAGTTGGGTGAACGATTTAAACCACCACAGATTCTCAAACGAAAGGTTCGTGCAGGGAAGCTCGGCAAGAAGTCCGGCGAAGGGTTTTATATCTGGGAAGACGGCGAAGTCGTCGGCACGAGTGGTGACTGGGGTGACTCGTAATGTCTATCAAGGAGACCGCCGCCGACTGCGAGACAGTCAACGTCAGCATGGGTGACCGTGTCGAGAAGGTCGCGACCATCGAATTGTATCGGCCTGACGCACGAAACGCGCTTAACGCACAACTCCGGCAGGAGCTCAAGCAGGTGCTCGAGGAGGTTCCGGACAGCGATCTTCGCGCGCTTGTCTTGACAGGGGCTAAAGATTCTGGCGCGTTCGTTGCCGGCGCCGACGTGAATGAACTCCGCGAACGAAACGCACTTGAACAGCGTGAAGCCAGCAAGCGACCGCGGGTCTACGAGTGCGTCGACGATTGCCCGATGCCGGTCATCGCTCGTATCAACGGGCACGCGCTCGGCGGTGGCTGTGAACTGATTCAGGCGTGTGATCTCCGCATCGCACACGAGGACGCGAAAATCGGTCAGCCCGAAATCAACCTCGGCATCATGCCAGGCGGCGGCGGAACCCAACGGCTTCCACGACTGGTCGGTGAGGGCCACGCGATGCGACTCATCCTCACGGGTAAACTCATTGACGCCGAGGAAGCCGCTGACATCGGCCTCGTAGACGAAGTCTACGGCGACGACGACTTCGACGACCGGGTGTACGACCTCGCCGCCGCTATAGCAGAAAAAAGCCCTGTCGCACTCGAATTCGCTAAGAAATCTGTCAAGGCTGCGTCCCGGGTGGATCTTGAGACAGGCATCGAGTACGAAGCAGAACTCTTCGCACAACTGTTCGCCACCGGCGACAAGAACGAGGGCATCGACGCGTTCTTCGAGGACCGCGACCCCGAGTGGCCCAGCGGTTGACTATCTCGCGGTGTTAGGTGGCACAGTTGTTCTACAGTGTCGAACAGCAAATTTTGTGCTTGTTGACGTAGCGAAGCCGACTGTACAACGGTTTTCGGGCTTTTCGTCCCTATATCCTTGTTCTAGCTATCCGAACGTATTGATCTTTATTTAATGTGAACAACAGACGGTTAGCGTACTAGCTGGACTCTGATCAGCCTTGGGGCGAGTCCTAGGCAGCATCTTCTTCAAGATACGGAGTTCACAGCCACGATTCCCTGAAACTGTTGTTCACTCTCATCAAATCCACTGTTAGAGACGCTCTAAATATCATATTCATCGGCCTCAGTGTTGATCTGTCGGAATGAATCTCCTGAAATCACGCCACACGGCGTGGCGACTCTTGCTGCGACGGCCGGTATCGTATTAACATCCCGCACCCATTACAACCGTACAAATGTAATGAATTTCGTTACGGTCCGCTCTTTTCGTATTGGTTGGTCGATCGATCCCGGATAGTGATACAAGTTCTATTTATTCGAACGAATGTTTTTGAGGTACTCGTCACGGTGCCACTACTTTTGATTCAACATACTAGATATCGGTCCCTTTGCTGATAAGACGCATGATTTTGTCCAGGCACCGTTAAGGCGTACGGCTCAATGTCTGTCAAGCTGTTCGACCAGAATGAACACGCCGTGTAACGAAATAGCACAGCACACAGGCGGAAAGACTCGAAATAATGACCTCGTGATTTGAACTATTCTGCTTGTACTTTCGGAGTAGTAACAGGAACTGGCATACAGAGGAGCAGTTTCTACCGAGTAACCGGATCAGACGTGTGCCAGATTGATTGTGATCTCGTTGACTGTACCGAGTAAGAGTCCTGGGAGTTGGTCCCTGAGCAATGAACCTTCGAGACGAGTCGCTGGACCTGAAATACTGATTGCGCCGATTGCAGCGTCGTTCTCGTCGGTGATGGGTGCTCCGAGTGCGTGCAGTCCCTCAACAGACTCCTCCAGATTAAACGCGTAGCCCCGCTCCCGTATTGACTCGATTTCCTCCCATAGCTCGTCCCTGTCAGTGATTGTGTTTGGCGTCCGGGCGGGAAGTCCGTAGCGGTCGATAACATGTTCGATGTTTTCGTCCGGTAGGTTGGCTAGGATCGCTTTACCCGCCGCGTGTTGATGGAGGTAGTTCCGGTGACCGACATGGGCGTACGTCTGGACTGAGCGTTTTCCCTGCGCCCCGTAAATATGGATGCTTCGACCGTGCTCTTCGACGGCACACCAAATTTTTTCTTCCGTCTCGGCAGCCAAGTTGTCGACCTTCGGCTTTGCCTCTTGGTAAAGTGTGTACCTATCGCGTGCGACGGTTCCGTAGTCAAGGAACCGGAGACCTAACCGATACTCGTCTTCTTCCTCGATAACGAAACTGTTTGCTTCGAGGGTTTTGAGGTGCCTGTGTGCCGTGCTCTTTGCACAGCCGAGGTGGTCGGTGATTTCGGAGGCAGGCGCTGACTCGTTCTGCTTCAGATACTCAATTATCTCTATCGCGCGCTCAACGGTCTCGACCGGCCTGTTAGTATTGTTTGGCATTGTCATACACCTGGCTACGGACGAGCTCTTTACAAAGGTTTGGTTCGAAAGAGCCGAACGCTTCACGAGACAAACTTGGACGGATTGGCAGCAAAACCACTGATCAATTGAAGAACGAATAACCGATAGACAGAAGTCACACGAATAAGATAACAACAACGTATGCCAAAAATAGTCGACCTACTCGTCCGCAAGGACGGAGTCACACACGAGGAGTTCGCTGAACGCTGGCAGGGTGAACATGCAGAGATCGCGAAGGACCTACCAGGACTCACACGGTATGTCACGTCGGTCCCCACCCGACCCGAGAACGCCGAGTTCGATGGAGTACTCGAACTGCACTTTGAAGACATGGCCACGTTGGGGGAGGCCTTCGACTCGGACATCGGGAAAACGGTTCAAAGCGACGCCGCGGAGTTCATCGATCTCGAAGCTGGGCCTCGTCTCATCGTCGAAGAAACAGTGCAGTTGGGCGAACAGTATGACTGAAGTGGGCGAGCGCCTCGTCGCAGAGCTGGAAGAACAGGGCGTTGAGTACATCTTCGGCTACCCCGGTGGCCGCGTTATCGAGATTCTCGATCACGTCCCGGATTACGAGATCACAATGGTCCGCCCCCGAGACGAACGCGAGGCCAGCGTTATGGCCGAGATGCGTGGTCGTTTGACCGGCCAACCAGGCGTGCTCACCGGGCAAGGGCCCTGGATCGGTAGCCTCGGAGCCGTCGGGCAGATGGAGGGGTATCTCGCTTCCTCACCGATGGTTACCATTACCGAAGCGAGCGAGCGTGGAGAGTACTCGACGCTTGCACCCTACCAGCAATCTCGCGGGGATTACGGCGGAATCGACCTGCCCGCCGCGCTCAATGCATACACCAAAGAGAACTGGTTCCCACGCTCGCCGACCGAAACCGTCCGCAGTCTCCAGCTCGCGTTCAAACACGCCACTGCGGGACGCCCGGGACCGACTGCCGTCATCCTTGACGGCGATGCGGTTACCGAGGAGATGCCAGAAGACCCCACGCCGCCCGTCTGGGACGGGCACGACCAAGCCCGAAACTGGGAATCCCGGCCCGACAGAGCGGACGTAGCGACCGCCGTCGACGCACTCGCTGCGGCCGAACGGCCGGTCATCGTTTCAGGAAACGGAGTCCATGCCGCCGCCGCCTACGACGAACTCCAGACCCTCGCAGAAGCTGCTGACGCTGCCGTCGTCACTTCCTATCTCGGTAAGTCGACGTTCCCCGAAACTCACGAACTAGCGGCGGGTGTTATCGGATCGTTCGGCCATGAGGGCGCTAATCAGGTTGTCAGCGAGGCTGACGTGCTCTTCATCGCGGGCTGTCGGATGAACCCTATGGACACCAACTGGCAGGCACCGGATTTCATCCGTCCCGACGAGCAGACCATCATTCATGCCGACATCGACACGCGCAACGCTGGCTGGGTCTACCCTGCCGACGTAGCGCTTATCGGCGACGCCGCACAGAGCCTTGCTGACGTAGCTGAAACGCTCCCCCGCGGCATTGGTAACGAGTGGACACACGGCCGCGCTGCGAGCGCCAAAGAGTCCTTCTACGACCCCTGCTGTGAATCCGACGCGTCACCGATCAAGCCTCAGCGCGCAGTCAAAGAGATAGAGGCCGTCGTTGACGAGGACACCATTGTGACTGCAGACTCTGGAAACAACCGCTTCTGGCTACTGAACTATCTCCAAACACCAGCCACGCGGACCTACTTCGGCAGTGGCGGCGTCGGCGCGATGGGGTGGGCAACCCCTGCTGCGGTCTCCGCTGCGATTACGACGGATAAGGACGTCATTGCTGTCGCGGGTGACGGCGGCTTCGCGATGACGATGACCAGCGTTGAGACTGCCGTCGACCACGGCGTCTCCCCCACGCTTGTCGTGCTCAACGACACCAGTCTCGGGATGGTCCGTCAAATGCAACACGAGAATGATGACATTGCTGGCGTTGAGTTCCACGATACCGACTTTACGAAGATTGCCGAAGCCTTTGGCGCACGGGCGACTCAGGTCGTTACACCTGACGGACTAGCTGACGCACTCGCGCAGGGAACTAGCGCCGACGTGCCCTTCATAATTGACGTGCGGATTGACCGCGACGAGGAGATGGTCAGGTCGCTACAATCTTCCTTCTACGAGTCTGTCGGCGGTCTCCACGAGTAACGGTCAGCCATCGGCCGGGAGTTCAACTTCGATTTCGACGAATGCGTCTTCCGAGAGAGACGCATTGGCCGAGCATCCTCAGACGGGAGTGTGGTGTTGCGTCGTCGGCCGCTTTCGCGACCTCAACCGAGTTTCAGGCTTCGCGAGAAGGTAAGGGAAGTGAGCAATCACCCCCCAGCATGACCGAGCCGTTTGTCGACGACGTCACCTAGCACCCTGACGCGCTCAAACCCACCGTTCGCCCGAATGAGCGTCCTCGTCTTCAACGTTGAACCCCTCGTTCCCCGTGCCCGGACATGTGACGCGTCTCGCGACCAACCGTGTCGTGATCGTCTGCGATACCTCAAACGCCGATGAGTCGCCAAAACCGAGGGGTTCCGCTGAGGTTCACGTAATGTCGACGGGTCTGTAAAACGGCTGCTAGTGGGTGAATCGGTATCGAATCCAGCCGATAACAACCTTTTTTATTTCCCTCCGTGTGCAGTTTTCACACAACGATGGCAAACAATACAGTACTCGTTACCGGCGGAACCGGCTTCCTCGGTTCTTACGTGGTCGAGGATCTTGTCGATGCAGGTCACGACGTTGTCGCGTATGACCTTTCGACGGACGACCGAATCCTTTCGAAGCTCGGTGTCGCCACCGATGTGGAGATTCGTCGCGGCGACGTCTCCGAGCCAACCGACGTGGTGCGTGCAGTCAAACAAACGGGCGCGACTCACATCGTCCATCTCGCGGCCCTGCTTACGAACAGCGCACGCGATAACCCGCGTGCGGCACTTGACGTGAATATTCAGGGAACGAACGCCGTCTTCGAGGTTGCGCGGACTCTCGACGACCAAGTCGAACGGGTCACCTGGGCGTCCAGCGCCGCGGTGTATGCTCCTCCACACAACTACGACGCAGAGTATGTTTCCGAAGACGAACTGGTCTATCCCGACACCCTCTACGGCGCGACCAAGGAGTACAACGAACATCAGGCCCGCGTCTACCACGAGGACTACGATGTCGACCACGTCGCGTTGCGTCCGACCGTCGCGTACGGGCCGTACCGCGAGACTGGCGGTTCCGCGTTTCTCGCCGACATCATCGAGAAGCCCGCACTCGGCGAGTCTTTCAGTGTCGAGTACGGCGACCAGGTTATCGACTGGCAGCACGCTCGTGACATCGCACAGGCGTTCCGCAAGGCAACCTTCGTCGACGAATCCGCGCTCGGCCAGCGCGTCTACAACGTCCGTGGCGTCCTCGCGACAATCCAGGAGGCGGCCGACACTGTCCGTCAGATCATCCCCGACGCCGAACTCGAGGTATCCGACGAGGGCGAACTTCCCTGGACGCAGAACCTCGATATGACCGCCGCACAGGAGGATTTGGGCTACGAAGTCGAGTACGACCTCGAAACCGGCTTCCGTTCCTACATCAACACGCTGCGCGAGGAGAACGGTCTCGACCCGGTCTGAGAACGCGAGACAGCGCAGCTATCTCTCGCCGAGACGCGTTCCATCGACGTAGAGTTTCTCCGCCGCTGGCCGCCCCTCGTCGTAGCCTTCGTGGTATTCGAACAGCTGAAAGAGCGCGCCGGTCGGGTTCGACGGCGGCACGAACGCCTCCGTCCAGTCGTCGTACTCCCGGTACTCGACGACGTCGAGTCCAGCGGCCTCGATTGCCGTGGCGACGGCGTCGATGTCGGCCACCTCCAGCGTGACGTGGTGCAGTCCGGGGCCGTGCTCGTCGAGGTAGTCGGTCAGGAAGGTGTCCTCGGCCTCCGGCGCGATGAGTTCCAGCCGCGAGGCATTCCGGCCGAAGTCGTAATGGGCCCACCGGAACCGCCCCTCGACCGATTCTTCGATGAGCTTCCGACAGCCGAAGGCAAAGAGGACGCTCTCGGCGTCGGAAATAGAGTCGACGGCAATACCGGTGTGGTCGACGCGAATCGGCGTCTCGTGTGTCATCGCCGTCCGATTGCGCACCCGGACATCTATACTCTTTGCCCGGACCGCCGACGGCCTGTCCGCTCCGCCAGCGTGGAGTATACTCTAATGCTGAAGCGGGGATTAATATTATAGTGTCTTGCATATACTGGCTAGCTGTAGCATACCATGAGCAACACTATCACAGCACACGACTTCGTCGTTGTCGGCGCTGGCTCCGCTGGCTGTGCGCTCGCCCACCGTCTGACCGAGGATAGTGACAGAGATGTCCTGTTGCTTGAAGCTGGCCAGCCCGACGACAAAGAGGAGATTCACACACCGCCGCTTTTCCCGGAACTGTACCGGACAGCAGTCGACTGGGACTACTACACCGAGCCACAACCGGAACTGCACGACCGGAAGCTGTACCACCCGCGCGGGAAGACACTCGGCGGGTCGAGTTCACTCAACGCGATGATTTACATCCGGGGGCATCCCTGGGACTACGACCACTGGGCCGACCTCGGGAACGACGGCTGGAGCTACGAGGCGATGCTCGACCACTTCAAACGCGCCGAGCACTTCGAACCGGGGGATGGCGACTTCCACGGCGAGGGCGGCCCGTTGAACGTGACCACCCTCGAAGACACCCACCCGGTCTCGGAGGCACTGGTCGAGGGAATGGCGGAGGCTGGCATCGAACACAACCCCGATTTCAACGGCGAACGACTGGCTGGCAGCGGCTTCTACCACGTCACACAGCGGGATGGCAAGCGCTGCAGCAGCGCCGCCGCCTACATCAAACCGGCGCTCGACCGGTCGAGCCTCACCGTCGAAACCGGGGCACAGGTCACCGACATCACGTTCGACGGCGACCGCGCGACCGGTGTCCGCTACGAACAGGACGGGACGGAACACACGGCCGAGGCGGGCTCGGAAATCGTCCTCTCGGCCGGTGCAATCAACTCCCCGCAACTGCTCTTGCTCTCGGGAATCGGGCCGGCAGCCCACCTCGAAGAACACGGCATCGATGTTCGGGTCGACCTCCCCGGTGTCGGCAAGAACCTGCAGGACCACCTCAAAGTGGGTGTCGTCTACGAGCAGACCGGCGGCCCGGAAGCGCCAGCCCCGAGTTCGAACGTCGTCGAATCGGGCTGTTTCGTCCACCTCGACGAGGACGAGCCAGCGCCGGACCTGCAGTTCCACAACGCGCCGGTGTACCTGCTCGAACACGGACTGACGCCGCCGGATGACGACCGGAGCTTCTTCACCATCATTCCCACTCAGATTCGCCCCGACAGCACCGGCGAGGTCCGGCTGGCGTCGGACGACCCCTATCACTCGCCCGTCATCGACCCGAACTACCTCGGCGCCGACGGGGACATCGACCCGCTGGTCGAGGGCATCAAACTCGCACGCGACGTCGCCGATACCGACCCGGTCGACGAGTTCTGTGGCGCGGAGGTCCACCCCGGCCCCGAGGTCACGAGCGAGTCGGGACTCCGCGAGTTCGTCCGCGAACACGCCTCGACGGTGTACCACCCCGTCGGGACCTGCAGGATGGGCGACGACGACATGGCCGTCGTCGACGACGAACTGCGGGTCCACGGCGTCGAGGGGCTCCGCGTCGCCGACGCGTCAATCATGCCCGATATCGTGGGTGGCAACACGAACGCCCCCTCCATCGCCATCGGCGAGAAAGCGTCGGCTCTCCTGACCGAGTAGCACTGCTTCGTTTTCGACAGGTCGTCGGGGCCGGTAAGTCAGCTCCCTGCCGCGGTTTCGAGCGCCGCCCCGAGCGCGACCAGCGTCGCCTCGTCGCGCCGGGCGCCGACGAACTCCAGGCCGACCGGCTCGCCGTCGGCGGTCTCTATCGGGACCGACAGCGCCGGGTGGCCGGTGAGGTTGAACGGGACGGTGTTGGCGACGGTCCGGGCGAAGTCCTCGTCGCTCGTTATCTCGCCGAATTCGGGGGCGGTCATCGGCGTCGTCGGCGCGACCAGCGCGTCGTAGCTGCCCAGCGCCTCGTCGACGACGGCGGTGAACTCCGCCCCGAGGGTCTGCGCGGCGACGTAGTGGTCGAGCCCGTCCTCGGCGAGCGCGCCGTTGGTCAGTATCTGCTCGCGGACGTTCGCCCCGAGGTCCGGCGACCGGACCGCCTCCCGGACGGCGGTGCGCCACGGTTCGCTGTGGCCGGTACCGGTCCCGACCAGCTGGCCGTCGGCGAGCGCGAGCGCGGCGAACTCCGCGCCCGCGACGACCAGTCCCGCGAGCGTGGCCGTCTCGAACTGCGGCAGGGAAACCGACTCGGCGCTCACACCTTGTCCGCCCAGCGCGTCGACGGCGTCCTCGACTGCCGACGCGACCGCCTCGTCGGACCCCGCCATCGCGGGCTCGATGACCCCGACGCTGAGGCCGTCGACCGACTCCTCGAGCCCGTCGGCCGCGGCTGGCGGCGCCGGGCCGCCCATCGAGGAGGGGTCGCGCGGATGCGGACCGGCGATGGTGTCGTGGACGCGGGCGGCCGTTTCCACGTCCGCGGCCAGCGGACCGACGCAGTCCAGCGACGGGGCGAGGTCGGCAAAGCCAAACCGCGGGACGAGCCGGTGGGTCGGCTTGAGGCCGACGACGCCACAGAACGACGCGGGGATGCGGACGCTGCCGCCGGTGTCGCTGCCAAGCGCCGCGTCCAGCAGCCCGGCAGCGACGGCTGCCCCGCTCCCGCTGGAGGAGCCGCCAGGGACCACGCCCTCGGCTCCGGGATTCTCGATGGGGTCGAACGCACACGTCTCCCCGGTCGTGAAGTAGGCGAACTCGTCCATGTTCGTCGTCGCGGTCACGTCGCCCCCGGCCTCGTGAAGTCGGTCGACGACCGTCGCGTGGTACTCCGGGGTGAACTCGAGGGCCGCCGAGCCACAGTGCATCGGCACGCCCGCGACGGCGAGGTTGTCTTTTACGCCGAGTTCGAGGTCCGCGAGCGGCCCGTCGGTCTCGGGCAGGTCGAAGCGGTACCTGACGGCGTTGTGCCCGTCGGTCCCCGCCTCGACGTCCGTCGCCGCCGTCGCCGTCGGGGTTTCGGCGGGGAGACTGTCGTACTGCGCATCCATGCCCCGTGCCGCCTCGGCGTACTGGGCTCGCTCCTCCTCCGTCAGGTCCAGCCCGAGCCGGTCCGCGACCGTCCGTACGTGGGTGTCGTCGACCATGCGTCTGTGGCGTGGGACCATACCCACTAAGCTGTGGCGCGCAAATCCGGAGTTTAATTAGGGGCCTCCGTGCACAGAGAGGTGATGTACGAGCGTGACTTCATGGAAGGCACGCGTGGCACCATGGCCGTCGATTGGGAGGAGCGAATCGACATCCAGCGGATGCGACGCGAGCGCAAGAAGAAAGCACTGGAGCGACTGCAGGAGTCGGAACTCGGGTCGATGCTGCTCATCAACGACCCGAACGTCCGCTACGTGACCGGCCTCGCGATGACCGGCGGCAGCGGCGCCGACCACTACACCCTCCTCACGGAAGACGGTGACATCGTCCACTGGGACACGGCCGACCACGCCTCGAACCAGAAGTTCAAGTGCCCCTGGCTGGACGACATCCGGTACGCCTGTCCCGGCCTCGGGAACGTCCCGCGGGCCTCGACGAGCGCCTCCGCGCGGGACTGGCTCAAGGATAAGATGGCCGAAACCGTCTACACCGCCATGGAGGAGTACGGCGTCGACCGCGAGCCGATGGGTATCGACGTGGGCAACGGCGCGCTCATCGAGAAGTTCGAGGACCGCGGCGTCGACGTCGACACGTCGGCCGCGACGGAGATCATGCTCGACGCGCGCAAGGTGAAGACGCGTGACGAAATCGAGTGTCTCCGGCAGGTCGCGGCCATCTGTGAAGCCGGTTTCCAGAAGATTACCGAGACGGCAAAGCCGGGCATGCGCGAATCGGAAGTCTGGGGCGAGGCCGTGGGCGAACTCTGGCGTCACGGCGCGATGGCCCAGGGCGGCTACGTCACCTCCGGCCCGAACACGTGGCCGAAGCACCAGGCCAACACCACCGACCGGGCGATTCGTCCGAACGACCTCGTGTACGCGGACTTCTACAACATCGGCTATCTGGGCTACCGCTCGTGTTACTACCGCACCTTCAGCCTGGGTGAGCCGACCCAGACCCAGAAGGACGCTTACGAGAAGGCTCGCGACGACCTCTACGACGTGCTTGAACGAATCGAACCGGGCGCGACCACCGACGAGATCTGCAAGGGCTTCCCGGACGAAGAGGGCGAACATATGGACTGGTACGGCGCTGACAACTTCTGGCAGATGACCACCAACCACTGGGCGCATGGCTTGGGCCTCCAGCTCTACGAGACGCCGCTCATCTGGCGCGGTATCTCACCGGACCACCCCATCGAAATTGAAGAGGGTATGACGATGGCCGTCGAGACCATGCAGCCCACCGAACGCCAAGGTGTTCGCGTCGAGGAAATGGTCGTTGTCCGCGAGAACGGAGTTGAGATCCTCAGCGAGTGGCCCGTCGAAGAGATTACTCGCATCGACCACTGACGCAGCCAGGCTAGTCGCTACCAGCCGTCGATTCCCTGAACAACACGATCTTCGCCACCCACACTTCCAAGACCGCTGCGGGTGAGTCCGACTCGCCAACGACAGCACGGATGACACCGCTCCCGGCAGATGTCGTATTCCCTCTGACCGCTTTGAGGACCACCGATCTGTTCACGAGTGACATCCTCAACCGGCTGAAGATGGAAGCGTATCTTGTGTAACTGATGGCCGTGTAAATGAGGCCCTCGCTACGCCCGGTAGTGAAACCATGCCGCACAGACGCGGGCGACTGGGTCGCTCGCGACGGCGAGGCCGAAGGCAACCCGCTATCCGATGAGGCCATCGGTTCGGCTACCTGCCACTGTTTCGCCCTTCCTGAAGACTCCTAAGACGAGTCCCATCACGCTAGGAGAACAGCCGCGCCGAGGCAGCTCATCCCGTTTATTTTTCCTGTTGTAGTCCGGAACGCGTCGCCGTACGGTTGGTATTGGTTCGCAGCAATGTTTATTCGTCCGGCTGAGAGTTAGACGAGGTGAACATGGATGTCGAAACGTTCTTCGAGAACATGCCGTTTGCAAAGTTACTCGGTCTAGAGCTGACTGCCATCAACGACGGACATGCCGAAGGCAGCATCGAGATGCGCGAGGAACTCTCTTGGAACGAAGACAAAGTCATGGCGCACGGTGGCGTCACGTTCACCCTCGCAGATACTGTCGGCGGGGCTGCGCTCGTCTCGAAAGTTGATCAGCCGGTGCCGACCATTGATATGCGTATCGACTATCTTGAAGCTGGCACCGGAGACCTCCGCGCTGAGGCAGACGTCCGCCGACTTGGCGGCGATGTCGGCGTCGTTGACGTGGAAGTGTACTCGGCTGACGGCGTACAGGTCGCTGATGCTCGCGGCGTCTATAAGACTGAATGATCGGTCGCGACGGGCTGTGACTCGAAGTAATCAGGGACGAGCGTCTATTTTCCGGCAGCGGAATGCGTGCGTCGTCACAACTAAGTAAGTGACAAGCACCCACTATTTCCCTATACAGTCGGAATTATTACATATTGCGGCGACCATCGAACCCGAGGCGGAGAGTAGCGACGCGGTAAATCTCTACGCGTTCTGGAAATGGGTGTTCACGACGCTTGTCCAGTGGGATCCCGGGCCAATGTCTGTCATCGACCACGAAAGCAGGATACCGACCTAGAAGGGCGACATAGTCGACCTACTACACTACAATGAATACGAAGTCGTCGGACGGAACGGCTATGAGGTCTTCAAGACCGGTGGTAAGACCAGACCCTGGCCGGAACCGTTCTCCAAGAGAGGAAGCCAATCGCCAAGGCCGATATATTGACGGCGACCGACGCCGACCTGCTCCACTCGCTGGCGTTGGCAGTTCCGACCCGGGACAGACAGAGCGACGTGGTCGCCGTCGTTGAGGGCATCCCCGCGGTGACCAGCCTCATCGACAAGGCGGTCGAGCGGATGGACCGGCTCAGCGACGACATAAACTATGTGACGACACACAGTGAGAAACAAGCCCGGCCCGCCCGCAAAATGTTCGATATGGCCGAAGGCTCGAGGCCAATATCGACGCGGCCTGATCGCGATTTCGACCAGCTCAACCGTGTGTCAGTCGCACTGTCGCTCCGGTTTTCTCATTAGAATCATATTAAGATTATGCCAAAAATTTATGATGTATCTACGAACAATGCGAGTGCATGTCAAACAATGCCCAGCGCAGTTGGCAAAACGTATCACGACGTGACGTTCTGAAAGCGGGCACAGCGGTCGCCGGTGCAGCGGGTATCGGTGCCGTCTCACAGACAGAACTCGCGTACGCACAGACCGACGGCGAAGAGGCCACAGTCACGATTAAACGCGACGAGTACGGCGTCCCGCACATCTACGCGCGGGAGGCCGACAGCCGCGCTCCCGTGTTCTACGGCTATGGCTACGCGACGGCCGAAGACCGGCTTTACCAGTTGGAACTGTACAAGCGCTACTACCACGGCACCGTCGCCGCAGCCATTGGCGCGGGCGAGGGCGACAACGACTGGGTCTCCTTCGACAAGGCGGCCCGTCGCAACACGGCTGGGGAGCCGTCGCTGGACGCGCAGGCACAGGACCAGCTGAAAGCCGACCAGCGGGAGGTTTTGCAGGCCTTTACAAACGGAATCAACCGCTACATCCGGGAAGTCCAGGATAGCAACGAAATGGAGTTCCACCAAGCGTTCCAAGAAAACGGCTTCGAGCCCGAAGAGTTCTCAACGGAAGACGCCGCCGGGATGTTCGTTGGGAGCATGGCCTTTTTTAGCGGGTTCCAGTTGGAGACGCTGAACGCGACGGTCGTCGACATCCTCACCGGTCAGACCGGCGACGAGCAGCGCGCGATGGAACTCTTAGAGGACCTCAACTGGGGTGACGACCCTGGCGCACCGACGTCGACTGTCCAGTCGGACGCGGGTTATACGCCACCGTACACCGAAGTTGGGCGCAACAACCCGATGTCGTCGGGAACGTCGACCACGAGCACGCCCAGCAGCTCCGCCGACGTCTCCCGCGGTGCGACCGGCGAGCGCGTCGAGGCAAGCAACCGCATCACCGGTGGGGACTTCTCCATCCCCGACGATCCACAGGCCGTCCACGAGTCCGAGATGAAGCGGGTCCGGACGCTCGCGACCGGCCTGAACGAACTCGGCCTTCCTATCAAGTACGGCTCGAACGCGCTGGCGGTCCAGGGCGACATCACCAATAGCGGATCGTCGATACTCATGGGCGGCCCACAGATGGGCTTCAACACGCCTTCTATCATGTACGAGGCGGGGCTTCATGGCCCGGAATTCGATATCGCAGGCATCACCGTCACCGGCTACCCGTTCATCATGTTCGGGCGCAACCGCAACGGTGCGTTCACCTCGACGGCGGGCATCGACAACTGCCTCCAGATGTTCAACGAGTCAATTACCGTCAACGAGGACAGCCCGGACACCTACACTTTCCAAGGCGAGGAGTACGAGGTCAAGACCAAGGAGGAGACCATCGAAGTTACAGACGGCGAGGACGTGACATACACCGACCGCTTCACCCGCCACGGCGTCATCACGACGTGGGACCCCGAGAACGAGCAGGCCATCGCCCAGACCAAATCCTACGGGGGGCGACACATGAACTGCTGGCGGGCGTATTACGAACAGCAGTTCGCCGAGGATGCAGAGGAGTTTGTGGAAGTGTCACAGCGGTGTGACTACGCCCTGAACTTCATGTGGGCGGACAACAACGGTGATATTGCGTACGTCCATCTCGGTCGGTACCCCGACGCCGAATCCGTCGAGTTCGACACCCGCCTCCCGGCTGACGGGACCCAGTACGAACTAACCAAGGACGACTACCTCCGAGCCGCCAACGGAGAGGTGCCCGCGGCGGTCAACCCCGACCCGGGCTACTCTGCACAGTGGAACAACAAGCCCGCGCCGGAGTGGAATAACGGCGACCTCAGCTACTCGTGGTCGACCGACCACCGTGTCCAGCGCATCATCAACATGGTCGAGCACCGCCTGTCGAACACCGGCAGCGTCGGTTACGAGTTCCTCAAAGACATTGTCTACGACATCTCCTTTACCGACCTCCGCGCTATCCGGTACAAACAACACCTGATGGACGCCCTGGATGGGGCAGACCTCACCGACACCGAGCAGGCCGCGATGGCCGAACTGGAGTCCTGGGATCACTTCGCACAAGCCGACGGCGACCATCACGAGGGTCAGTACCCCGCTGGCTACACCATCTGGAACGAGACATTCCCGCATATCCTGCAGGAAGTCTTCGCCGAGACCTTCGGCGACGCCTACGGTCCGGCGTTGTACTTCCTGAACTACGACTACGGCCGCGGGACGCTGATGCGCGTGCTCAACCCCGACGAGACAGCGCTTGACACCGCCGTCGACTACGTCGGTGACAGCCCCGACGACGAACTCGTCTCAGCGTTCAAAGCCGCCGTCTCGTCGCTGAGCGGTAAGTACGACGGCGACCCATCGAGTTGGCGCGGCGACGCCTCGCTTCATACATTCAACAACCTCGCGCTGTTCGGGATGCCCATCGGCGTCACCTCCGCGGGCAGCACCGCGCGAATGGACCGCGGGACCGAGAACCACTTTGTCCGTATGAGCGACGACCCGACCGCCGAGAACATCCTCCCGCCGGGTAACGACGGCTACGTCGCACCGGACGGGTCGACCGGCCCCCACTACGACGACCAACTCTCCATGTTCGAGAGCTTCAAGTACAAAGATCTGCTCTTTGGCGACGATGAGGTCGACGCCACTACCGAGTCGACACAGGAAATAGCCCGACAGACCGACACGGTGACACCGGACGACAACACTACCACACCCGACAACAGCACGGCAACACCGGACGGGTCGACGCCGGACTCCTCAACGCCCGCTTCCGAAGACGACGCGACTACCACCACCGGCGATAGCGTCCCGGGGTTCACCGTACTGAGCGGCGCGGCGGCCGTATTCGGGTCGGCACTCGTCTGGCTCCACAAAAGCGGCGGCGAGGAGTAAGCTACTTTCCGAGCATCCCGTCTATTTCGTCGTCTCCGAGCAGGTCAACCAGCGACTCCTCACCGTCTTGGTAGGACTGCCACTCACACTCGGACAGTTGGTCGCGGATTTCCGCCTCGCTGAGCTTTGATTCGAGCATTTTATCCACATCGTCGGGGTCGTAGCCTGGAACTGGCATAATATAACATACCACATAATCGGCATTATAATTGCGGGTTGAAATGTCAGGGACTATTTACTCCTGGGTCTGAGAGTACTCCGCAACCCACTCTTTAAGCGTGATTCCCATCTCAGACTGGGTAATCGCGTTCGATGAGGCGGAGTTTGCGCTCTTGATGAGTTCGGCTTCCATCGTCCTCGTGGGAACTTCGCCAATAAAATGAGGGATGGCACGCTGGACGGCCAGCGGACAGCCCACTTCATGTGCAAGGGCATAGCCAGACAGCGAGTGAGGCACTTCTTGGGTGGCATACTCGGGATCTGGCTCGATGAGTTTTTCATTATCAACAAAATCGACGTACTCGTAGCACTTTCCCACGTCGTGAAGAAGCGATGCCGCGACGATGACGTCCATGTCTGGGTCTGCGCCGTGAAACTCGCGCTGTTCGGCGGCGGTTTCACGAGCGATCCGGGTGACACCACGGACGTGTTCGACGTTGGTTACATCGTGGATGTTCCAAGCGTAGGGGATGTCGTCGATGTCTCGCCAGCCGCCACGACTGAGTCCGAGCGTCCATGCCTCAACAACCTTCTCACGCAAGTCGTCGCTCTCGATGTTGTCGAGTTCCGGGAAGGATTCACGAACTTGGGTATTGTACTCCAACATGGTTCACTCTTGGCGCGTGACGACCCGCTCTTGCCCGATGAACCGCGGACGCTCGTTGATGGCGAGGAAGTTATCGACGTCCTCGCGGGCTTCCTTTGCCTTGCCGCCGGGGGCGTCATAGTCCCGGGACCCTTCGCTTCCAAGCGCACGGTGCAGCTTATCAAGATCCTCGAAGTAGAGCTCTGCGACGCCGTCGAACTCAGCGTTCTCGGGATCACTCGGGATCACTTGACTGTACCTGACGACGCCCTCGATCTCGCTGGCGATAGGCGTGTGAGTGTTCTGCCAGTGGTCGATGAACTCCGCGTGTGTCATGCCATCCTGGCGGACAAGGAATGCAGAGTGCTTGTAGAGGCCGTCTGTGTCGCCGTCAACCTCGTCTTTGACGACCCGTTCCTCTCCGATGATACGCGGACGCTCGTCGATCGCGAGGAAGTTATCTACGTCCTCGCGGGCCTCGGCTGCGATCTCTTTTGTCGGGTTGTAGTCGCGCGAACCGGAACTACCGAGTGCTTCGTGAAGGTCGTCAAGCGTCTCGAAGTACAGTTCTGCGAGCCCGTCGAACTCGGCGTTCGCGGCATCTGTTGGCAGGACTTGTTGGTACCGAACGACGCCTTCGATGTTTCTCGCGATGGGCCTATGGTTCGTCTGCCAGTAGTGGACGAACTCCTCGTGAGACAGCCCATCCCGTCTGACTAGTAGAGCTACGTGCTTGTACATCCAGTGAGGATCCCTCGGCATGAAGAATAAAACTTCAGGTTGGGTGGACCGGACTGAATCTCAACGTAGGCGAACAGTGTCTGCCAGGCCGCAAGCGGGCAGACCGCCCAGTGAGAGAGTGACCTCACCGATCCGCGGATCGCCGACAGCGACGCGCTGCTTGCGTTCGTTATCTCCGGATACCGACCAACGAGGCACTCAACGAGGGTGACTGTGATGGCTATCAGCGTCGTGAATACGAGTACGGAGACGGTCCCGAGGAGGCGTCGCCTATGGCACCGCAGCGTGGGTTCGGTTCGCCCGGCATCGTCACACGCCGGACGACGGTCGTTACGATCAGCGCGACCACCGGCGTGACGGACGCCGGCTCGGCGATGGCGACGCCAGCTCCAACATCTCGTCGGGACAGACTCAAACAGTCATTCGTGTCCTAATCGAAACTGCTCACTCGTGATCGACTCGCGCGCTGCATTCAGCACGGTTCCGAGCGCGTCTCACCGATCGAGAGTTTCACCAGAGCTAAAATTCGCCGGGCGAAATAGTCACTAGGAGACCGCCACCGATAATTTGAGACCGAGAATTAGATGACATTCAAGCGAGTCGGACTGCCTGTTCCACAGAAGGTTTTAATAGGAGTTGGATGCCAGTCCTTGGTGTGACTATGAAGCACACACATGACAAGACAAGTGATGCTGCACCGAGTACTAGCTCGCGTCGGAGATTCATGGCAACCGCCGGGGCAGCCGGTGCGCTTGGACTCGCCGGCTGTAGTGGTGGTTCAACTGGCGGAACGAGTACAATAACCGTCGGCAGCGTGAACCCGATGAGCGGTCCGTACAGTTCCCTGGGACCGAACCAGCGCCGGGGCGCCGAGCTGGCCGTCAGCCAGATCAATGCCAACAGCGACTACGACTTCGAATTCGAACTTGTGACTGGCGATAGCGAGACCGAAGCGAGGGCGGCACAAGACGAAGTGCAGCGCCTCGTCCAGCAGGAAGGGGCCGATTTCATAGTCGGTGCGATTTCGAGCTCAGTCGCGCTGGGAATCAACGAGATCGCGAACTCCTCGGAGTTCGTTTACTTCTCGGGCGGAGCCGCAGTCCCCATCACCGGGTCCGCGTGTAACCCCTGGGTTTTCCGGTTCGAGACCAACACCGCAATGATCGCCGAGGCTATTTCGGCCTACAGCGTCAACGAACTCGGGACAAACGTCTGGTTCCACTACGCCGACTACGCGTACGGGCAGTCGGTCTATCAGCGTGTTAGCCAGCGGATGGCCAACGCGAATGGGGAGTACAACGAAACTGGTGTCTCGACCTCGCAACTCGGCGCGTCGAATTACGGCTCGTACGTCAGCCAGATCAGTAACTCTGATGCCGATATCGTCGTCTTAGGAATGACCGGCGGTGACCTCGTGAGTTTCACTAATCAGGCTGCGGACCAGGGTCTGACAGACGACAAGATTGTCATTGGGCCGACCCAAACGTTCCAGAGCGTGCTTGCCGGAACCGGGATGAACAGTATTGGCACCTACGGTGGCGTCCGATACTTGCCGACGCTGGATACCGGTGACAACCAGCAGTTCGTTGACGCCTACGAAAGCGAGTACGACGGCTCGCCGGGCAACTTCTCCCGCGTCGGGTACGACTCGCTGCGTCTGATAGCAAAAGGGATGAACGAAGCGGGCAGTACGGAAGTCGACGACGTACGTGATACGCTCGAGGGCGGTACCTACGAGACGGTCCTCGGAGATATCACGCTCCGGGAAGAAGACCGTCAGGCGACCAACCCGACATGGATGGGCGAAATTATCGACGATGGTGGAACTCCCGCCGTGGATCTTATTAACGAAGTGCCCGCAGGTGAGACAATCCCGCCAGCAAGTGAGCTCGGCTGTAACTAACCCACCATGGTTGCCCAAATTGTCGAACAACTGATAAACGGACTCACACTGGGAATGGTGTACGTTCTCTTGGCCGCCGGACTCTCGGTTATTTTCGGCGTGATGGACGTCATCAACTTCTCACACGGAGAACTATTCGCACTGGGTGCGTACTTCGCGTTAAGCATCATCGCGCCGCTGGGGAGCGGCATCGGGTTCTGGGTAGCACTGCTCGCCGCCCCACTCATCGTTGGCGTCATCGGTGCCGGAATCGAGCGGGTCACTATTCGGCCGCTATACGGTCGTAATCCGCTCTACCACATTCTGCTAACGTTCGGGCTCGTCCTCATCATCAACGACCTCATCAAATTGATCTGGGGAACCGAACAGCAACAACTAGTCGTGCCAGACTATCTCACCCAGTCAGTCAGTATCTTCTCGATTCAGCTCTCGCTGTATAACTACTTCATTATCGCATTTGCGGGGGTGCTCGCAGCCAGCACTTGGCTCCTGCTCAACCGGACGAAGTACGGGATGATCATTCGGGCCGGCTCACAGGACCGCCAGATGGTCCGCAACGTCGGCATCGACATTGACCGCTACTACACGCTCGTGTTCGGATTCGGTGCCGCGCTCGCAGCAGTCGCCGGCATCGTTCTCGGTGGCTACCAGAGCGTCTCCACGGGCATGGGAAATAGTGTCATTATCCCCGCGTTCGTCGTCGTCGTCTTGGGCGGCCTCGGGAGCTTCCGCGGTGCGGTCTTCGGTGGGCTCCTCGTTGGCGTCGTCCAGACAATGATGCGCGTCTATAACGGCGCGACGCTCTTCGAACTCGGTGGGTTTGCGCTGACGATTCCCAACCTACAGGGGCTAACGGTGTTCCTGCTCATGATTGGGGTGTTACTCGTTAAGCCACAGGGACTATTCGGGACTCGAGGCGACGAATCTGAGAGCGGGGAGGGTGAGATTCTCGTTGGGTCGAGTGGTGGGTTACTCAGCGACTCAACGAGAACCAAACTCGGTCTAGTGTTCATTGCGGCGATGATCGTCTTACCAATCTTGCTGTTGTTCACCGGCAGTCGCTACTACGTGCTCGTAATGAACAATATTCTCATCTGGGCGATCTTCGCGTTGAGCCTTGATGTGGTGATGGGCTATGCAGGGCTAGTCCCGCTTGGCCACACGATGTTCTACGGTGTCGGTGCGTACACCTCCGCGCTTGTGATGTTGCACTTCACCTCATCGTTCGTCGTAGCGATCGTCGCTGCGATTTTCATCTGTGCGGTCATCGCTTGGATTGTCGGGAGCCTCTCTATTCGAGTGTCGGGTGTGTACTTTGCGATGATCACGCTCGCGTTCGCCGAATTGTTCTACAACGCGGTGTTCCGATTGGGATTCACGGGAGGCAGCGACGGCCTGCTTGGATTTGAACCGACGATGGGTATCGCCGGACTCGGCGTCCCTCTCTCGGAGATCAGTTTTGTGTTCATGGGCTACGAGATCGATCAACAGATTATTTTCTACTACATTGGACTACTACTCGCCGTGCTGGCGTTCCTGTTCGCGCGGCGTATTATGAACGCCCCATTTGGCAGTGTAATCCAGTCAATCCGAGAGAGTGAGGAGCGCGCGGAGTTCATCGGCTATAACACGGTCAAGTACAAGCGCCGTGCCTTCGTTATCAGCGGCGGGATCGCTGGATTGGCCGGTGGGCTCCTTGCGGCGAGTCCATCAACCTTTGTCATCTCACCTGACCAGACCCTTGCCTGGATTCACTCCGGTGAGGTAATTGTTATCGCTCTGTTGGGTGGAATGGGAACGCTCTTCGGCCCGATGCTCGGCGCCGGTGCGTTCTTCGGCGCTGAAGAAATACTCTCGCAGTACACCGAACAGTGGCGGATGATAATCGGCATCATCTTTGTGTTGTTCGTTATTTACGTTCCACGTGGTCTCGTCTCGGTCCCGTCGCTGGTCGTCCAGCGACTTGATCGGTTCGGGGAAGGCGGCAAACCCGGTATTGGTATCGACGAATCGGAGGTTCAATCAGATGACTGAGGCAGTACTGGAAACCGACGGGTTGACGAAACGCTTTGGCGAGCTCACCGCCGTCGACGACATCTCGTTATCAGTCGAAGACGGAGAGTTCCGCAGCGTCATCGGCCCAAATGGCGCCGGTAAGACAACAACGTTCAACCTAATTACCGGTGCGCTGAAGCCCAGTGACGGGGCCGTGCTGTTCAAAGGCGAGGATATCACCACCATGTCCCCGCACGATCGCGTTCGACGCGGCCTCGGTCGATCGTTCCAAATAACGAACGTCTTCGGCGGTCTTACCGTCCGTGAAAACGTACGGGTCGCGGCACAGTCTGTGTACGACGATGATATCGGTCCCGTGTCAGCAATGTTCCGTGACAAGAACAGCTTCGACGGTATCACCGAGCAGACAGCGGAGGTACTGGAGCAGATCGGGCTTCAGCACCGAGGCGAGGAGAAGGCCGAAACGCTTGCATACGGCGATCAGCGTCGCCTCGAGATCGGGCTGGTCCTCGCAACTGACCCCGACATAGTCATGCTCGACGAACCCACGGCGGGAATGAGCAGCGAGGAAACGCAGTCGACGATGGACCTCATCAGCGAAGTGCTTGCGGACCAGTCGCTGATGCTCATCGAACACGACATTGACCTCGTTATGCGCGTCTCTGACAAAATCACCGTGTTGACGCGTGGACAAGAACTCGCCACCGGGACACCGGAGGAGGTAGCGAACAATGAAGACGTTCGCGACGCGTATCTAGGGGGTGCACGAGAATGAGTGACAAGCTTCTTTCGATGGAAAACGTACAGGCAGGGTACGGCCTGACGCAGGTGTTACAGGGTGTAAACCTCGACGTAGAGCAGGGGAGCGTCGTCTCACTAGTCGGACGCAACGGCGTCGGTAAGACGACAACGCTGCGTTCTGTCATCGGTAACATCTCACCAACCGGCGGGACCATCACGTTCGACGGCAAAGATATCACATCGATGAGTACGGAACAGACGATTCAGAGCGGCATCGCGTTTGTTCCCGAAGAACGACGCATCTTCTCGGAACTCACCGTTCGTGAGAACATCGAGATGGGGCGGCTCGGTGTGGATGCCAGCGACGGCCCGTCCGTCGACCAAATCCTCGACATGTTCGAGAATCTCAAAGAACGCGAGAACAGCCACGGGTCAGTTCTCTCGGGCGGGGAACAACAGATGCTCGCCATTGGGCGAGCACTGACCGCAGACCCTGATCTTCTCTTGCTCGACGAACCTACGGAGGGGCTTGCACCCTACGTTGTCAGACAAATAGAGGAGATAATCCGGGACCTACACGATCAGGGGATGACGATTCTCGTGGTCGAGCAGAACATTCCCATCGCGCTCGACGTCTCCGACTACACATACATCTTGGAAAAAGGGGAAATTGTCCACGAAGGGATCGCTGCGGACGTGCGAGAAGACCAGGAAGTACTCGACAAACACCTTGGCGTCGGGATGGCAGACTGAGCGCGGTCCCTTTTAATTGCATCAGACGGCCAAATAGCGGTGGAAACCAGCAGAGTAGCGATACATACTTTACACTAGTCTCTAAATAGTGTTATATGAAAGAACTGCTATTAGGTATCGACCAGAACGTTGACCGAGCGGTCAAACAAGCGGAAACAGTTCTCGATCTCTTCGAGGCTGACAACATTCACGTCTACTTGCTGCACGACTTTGGCGAGAATCCTGAAGGGGCCTCAGTCGTTCAAGTCACTTCAGTAAAGCGTGCGAAGGAACTCTTCGAGGAAGCCAACGTTCCGGTCGACCTCCGTGAAGGCAGTGGGGACCCGGCAGAGTCTATCATCCAACACGCTGAGGAACTGGACGCTGACGCTATTTGTATTGCAGGTCGGAAGCGTTCACCGGCTGGAAAGATGCTGTTTGGGAGCGTCTCTCAGTCTGTGATTCTGAATGCTGACCGCCCGGTCCTGACCTGTAGCACGCCTCATGAGTTAGAGTAGGAACTGTTTCTAATACGAGTTCGTTCACACTGGTAAATCCTTTGCACGCGGCCGCCCATCGCGATTATCGTCTTTTAAGTCTCGAACGATTCGGACTCATTGGTGAGATAGGTTCACGCGGAGTTCGCCGGTGACTCCTCGAATAAGATCCGCATAATCTCTCTTGATGCGATCGTCCAAGCGGTCGACAGGGCTCGAGATACTGATCGCTCCATAGATATTCCCAGAGGTGTCGGTGAGCGGCGCACCAACCCCTGTGACACCATTTAAGAAGTACTCCGTGCCGTATGCAACCCCTTCTTCCTGTATCTCTCGCAACTCTGTTTCCAAGTCTGCGCGGGTCCGACCATCGGCAAGGGGGAAACTGTAATTGTCGAGAATCGCCTCAAGACGCTCTGTTGGGAGCACAGAGAGAATGGACATTCCACCAGCCAGTTCGTAAAGTTCGGATTGCTGCCCGATCCGCGAGTTCGTTCGAATAGCACGCTTCCCTAATGAGTTTGCAAGGAACACTGCCTTGTCATTTTCTTCAACTATCCACCAAGCCTTCTCGCTAGTCTCCTCTGCGATCTCGTCCAATTTCGGAACGACCTCGTCGTACATTGCCTGCGCCTCCCGAATGTCCATACCGATGTCTAGAAATCGGAGACTGAGACGGTATTGCCGGTTGGAATTCTGTACCACGTATCCCCTGTCTCTGAGGGTCGATAGATGGGCGTGGACGGTACTTTTCGGCATCCCCAACTTCGTGGCGAGGGCCGTAACGCTCGCTGTTGTCTCAGATTTGAGCGATTCAACGATATCCAGCATTCGCTCGTCTGATCTAATTGTATTTTTTGTTGGCATACCACTCTGTGGGGACAAATTAACATAAAATTATTCACTGTGAGTGAACAATCTCTGCGAGATAGCGGCGTCCTACTTTTAAAGAGGTCTGCTCCGGTAACGAATTTTCGACTATTACATTAGATAAAATTTGAAATAAAATTAGCTCTCTCCAGCTTTTCTGTCTTCTGCTCTGTTGAATCCGATGACTGCACGGGGATCACGATCTCTGAAGAGGCGATTATCTCACGCTTCGTCATCGAGGAGTTGGATCGCTCCGCCCAGTGACCTTGGTCCTCACTCTCTCTGTCAAGATTCCATCTCTGAATTCACTCGACAGCGCTCCAGAACCGAGTACAGAGTGACCCGATCCCACCGCCTTCTGCGGATTCAACAGAGCAGTGCAGAGAGGATGTCAAGGCGTGGCAGCCGGTGTGTCGTCAGCCTCTGGATCGAACGGGAGGTTGATCAAGAGTTCGTCGAACCAGACGACCGGGCGCTTACTCTGACCGTTTTCCTCAAAGAAGATGATACCCAACTGGGCGAGGCGGCTGAGTTCCTCGTGGACGTTCTTCACGTCCCGGTCAACGACCCGTGCGGTTTCGTTGATGCTGGCTGGCTCTTCCCTGCGGATAGCTTCGATGAGATCGAGGACACGCGGCGTCAGCGTCTCCATAAGATCGTCGTAACTGGTGAACGAGAGCGTCGGTGTGAAATCCACCGCGTCGCCTCGTTTGAGCGCCTCGATCCCGTCGGTGATGTCGCCGTGGAACTCACTGGACGAGTTCACGGTTACGACGAGAGTTGATTCGGCCCGAAGCTGTTCACGCTCCATCGGGTGCAGCGGCGGCGTGGTGTCGTTCATGGGTATCACCGTGGTGAGATGGCCTCACTTGACCTCGAGCTCGGACTTCGGGATTTCGCTCCAGAACCGCTTCCAGAGTTCGACCATTCCGGGAAACGTGATGCTATCTGGGTGAGAGTCTGGTGCGACGTGCAGTTCGTGCCCTTTGGTGTCCTCGTGCGAGTTGTCGTACCGACGAATCGTCCCATCATCAAGCGTGCGGGGCGGGTCCGGCTCCGTCGCGCCTTGACATCCTCTCCGCCCTGAAGGGCGAAGATTCCCACGGCCCCGCACCGCTGGGTTGGGGTGTTTATGATTTGTAGCTGTCCCGATGACGGCTACTGGCTGTGCCAATCAGCCGTTACTCCTATCCCGGCATGGGATTCAGAGGTACTTCTTATTGTACCCGAACACTACAACAGAAAGGGGTACTTTCTGTGTGTGTGGTCGGGAATCCCGATATTGTCCGATTAAGTGGGCGGATGGACCGCCTCGAATGATTATTAATACGACGACCACTCAGTTAAAACACCCGGCCAGAAGTTCGTGGTTGCTGTAGAGAATTGTCGGATTCATCCCCGCGCTGAAGCGCGAGGCTTTCTCCTTGATTCTCCTTAGATTCTCTGGAGTGAGAGGCGACACCCGAGTCGGCGATGAAGCTCGAGATCTGACTCTATCTGGCTAAACTATCACTTTTAGATACAGTATTTATTCTTTAGAGGTGGGGTATTGATTAGCACCGGACCACCGTTCATTGGTGGGGCTCAGAAAGCTGATCTACAGTTGACAGACGGTGCGAATCTGCATCAGTAGGTTAGCGGGTCGATCGAAGTTGTAGATCCTGATGGCGAGAAGGCCATTGATACCTCGTTCGACGTCTCCCTTGCCCGAATCACACGGTGAATGTAATATCGTCATATGCGCAGACGTGTGACTACCATCGGTGAGTACAAAGTTGACTTGGAGCTCGCGAATACCGTGATATCAGGGATCTCACGGCTGATCAGCGATTTCCGATTACTAGTATTGAAGGGGAACTTGTCGCTATCTCTATTGACTCAAGCGATCAAAATGAACTGATCGCGCTTCGAGTCAGAGAGTCGTTCTCAGATCTTGGGCAGACAAGCGAGATCGGCTAACCGGTATCAAAGAATTTTACGAGTGTTCGTTTGGCAGCGTGCTGCCAACCCATGTCAGCAACAAACAAGACAGTAATATAAAAATAATTATGATTATATTAACACACCAGCTTTATTATCTATTTTGACGGCGGTCGACGACGCGCCGACCCGGCGGTATCGAATGCGGAGGCGACACGGCCTCGGCTACACTGACCGCCCCCCGACCCACGTTCCACGTCCTCACTCGGTCCCGAGTTTCGCTCGCGTGTACGGTTTGAGGCCGCCGCTGTCGACGAGCGACTGGAGGAACTCCGGCAGCGGGTCGGCGTCGTACCGCTCGTCGGCGGTGTGGTTGATCACGGCGCCCTCGTCGAGTCGGAAACTGATCTCGTCGCCGTCGTCGATCCGGTCAGCGTCAGGACAGATCAACACGGGCAGCCCAAGGTTGATTCCGTTCCGGAAGAAGATCCGGGCGAACGACTGCGCGACAATGCCGTCGACGCCGGAGCCCAAAAGCGAGAGAGGTGCGTGTTCGCGCGAGGAGCCGCTGCCGAAGTTGTGCCCGCCCACGACAAAGTCGCCGTCGGCGACGTTCGGCGCGAACTCCGGCCGGAGGTCGTTGAAGACGTTCTCGCCGAGTTCGGCTGGGTCGCTGGAGACCAGGAATCGCGACGGGATGATCTGGTCGGTGTCGATGTTGTCCCCGAACGTCCACGCCCGACCGGGTTCGGTCGTGTCGATGTCGCGGTCGGCGTCGCTCATGCGCCCACCCCATCGAGGACGTAGTCGTCGTACCGGTTCAATTCGACCTCCCGCGGGTCAGTTATCTCGCCGTACAGCGCCGACGCGCCGACGGTGGCGGGGCTCGCGAGGTACACCTCGCTCTCCATCGACCCCTCGCGGCCGGGGAAGTTGCGGTTCGCGGTGGCGAGACAGACGTCGCCGTCGCCTAAGACGCCCTGATGCGTGCCGAAACAGGAGCCGCACCCGGCACTCTGGACGATGGCGCCGGCGTCCACGAATGTCTCCATGACGCCGGTGTGCATCATCTGTTTGTACACGGATTTCGAGGCCGGAACGACGACCATCCGCGTGTTCGGGGCAAGCCGCTCGCCCTCGATGATGTCCGCGACGATCCGGATGTCTTCGTACCGGCCGTTCGTACACGTCCCGACGAACAACTGGTCAATCTCCGTGCCGACGACCTCGTTGACGGGGACCGCGTTCTCCGGGTTTGACGGCGTCGACACCTGCGGCGAGAGCGACTCGGCCCGGTAGGTGTGGACCGCCTCGTAGTCGGCGTCGTCGTCTGGCTGCGTGTACGCCGGTATCTCGGGGCGCTCCCCGGTCTGCGCCTCGAGGAAGTCGACGGTCCGCTCGTCGGGCGCGACGATGCCGGCCTTCCCGCCCATCTCGATCGCCATGTTCGAGAGGACGAGCCGCTCGTGGATCGGCATCGACTCGACTGCCGAGCCGCCGTACTCAGCGGTCATGTACGTACAGCCGTCGAACCCCACGTCACCGATGAACTTCAGGATGAGGTCCTTCGCGTACACCCCGTCGGGGAGGTCACCCTCAACCTCGAACCGGAGCGTCTCCGGCACCCGGAACCACAGCTCGCCGGTCGCGAGCGTCGTCCCGAGGTCGGTAGAGCCGACGCCGGTGCCGAAGCCCCCGACGCCACCGAAGGTGGTCGAGTGCGAGTCCGCGCCGATCACCAGGTCGCCGGGCGAGACGAATCCCTCCTCGACGAGTACCTGGTGACAGATCCCGTCGCCGACCTCGTACTGCTGGGCACCGTACTCGTCCGCGAACTCCCGAACGATGTTGTGGTTGTTCGCGGCCTTGACGCCATCGGCCGGCGCGTGGTGGTCGATGGTGATGACGGTGTTGTCCGGGTCGACGAGTTCGGGGTCATCGCCCGTCACGTCCTCGAAGACCTCGAAGGTCAGCGGCCCCGTCACGTCGTGGGTCATCATCACGTCGACCGCGGCCTCCACGTAGTCGCCGGCGCGTACTTTCGTCCCCGATTTCTCCGACAGCAGCTTTTCCGAGATGGTTTTTCCGGTCATGTGTTGTCCTCCGCGACGGTCGCTAACACGCGGTCGACGGTTCCGCCCATCAGGACGTGGCTCGTCGCCCCTATGTCGAGTCGGTCAGCGACCTCGTGAGCGACCGACTCAACGCGCTCGAAGTCCGCACTCGTTTCGAGACCCATTCTACTTACCAGTTGGACGAGGTCCTCTGTCGGCGTGTTGCCGACGCCGGAGAGCCCGTCCGGCAGGACGACTCCTCCGCCGAGCCCGCAGTGCGACGCGTCGAACCGGTCGACACCGCACTGCATCGCGACGAGGGTGTTCGCGAGGCTCATCCCGTTCGTGTCGTGGAGGTGTAACCCCGCGTCCAGGTCCGGGTGGCGGTCGAACACCGCCGTGTACATCTCCTCGATCTCGACCGGGTCGGCGAGCCCCATCGTCGTCGCCAGCGTTACCTCGTCGACGCCGGCATCGACGACGCGGTCGACGACCGCTAGCGTGTCCTCCATGGGAATCCGCCCCTCGTACGGGCAGTAGAAGCTGGTTCCCATCCCGGCTTCGACCTCGATGCCCGTCCCCTCGGCCATCGCGACGATCTCCTCGACGCCTTCGAGAATCTCCTCGACGGTCATATTCTGGTTGTGTTCGCTATACGTTTCGCTGACCGTCACAAGGGCGTTGACTTTGTCGACACCGGCGTCGATCGCTCGCTCCATCCCGACCGCGTTCGGGACCAGCGCGCGGTAGGTCACGTCGTCATAGCGCTCGATGCGCTTTGCGACCTCGTCTGCGTCCCGCAGTGTCGGGACCGCCTTTGGATGCGTGAAGGAGGTGATCTCGATTTCGTCGACCCCGGTCTTCGAGAGTTCGTCGATAATCTCGACTTTCTCGTCGGTTGGAACGAACTCGTCGAGCCGCTGGAACCCGTCTCGCGGGAGCATCTCGACTAAGGTCACGTCCTCGGGGTACTCGATCATATGACGTCCTCCGCGTCGAGCTCCGCGAGCGTTTCCTCGTCGTACGACAGCCGCTCGCCGTACACCGCCTCGTTGTGCGCGCCGAGCGGCGGCCCGAGGTGCGAGATCGAACCGGGCGTCTCGGAGAGGCGCGGGACTGTGTTCTGGACCGCGCCGGTGCCAATCTCGTCATCCGGGATCTCGACGACCGCGTCGCGGGCCTGGTAATGCTCGTCTTCAATGATGTCGGCCACGTTGTAGATCGGCGCGATAGTCGCCTCGTACTCCTCGAACCGGTCGATGACCTCCTCGCGGGTATGGTCGTCCATCCAGTCTTGGATGGCCGCGTCGAGCTCCTCAACATTCTCCAATCGCTTCTCGTTGTCGGCGAATCGGGGGTCGTCTTTTAATTCCGGCCGCTCGATGGCGTCGAACACCCGCATCGCGATTGGCTGTGCGCTCGCCGAGATAGCAACCGCCCGGCCGTCGCTCGTCTGGTAGACGTTCCGCGGCGCGGACGACGTAGAGCGATTCCCCGACCGCTCTTCGATCTCGTCGAGCTGCTGGTAGCGGAGCGGCTGCGGCCCGATGAGCGAGAAGATCGGTTCGATGAGGCTCGTGTCGATGTACTGCCCGGAGCCGCCGTTCGCGTCGCGGTTGTACAGCGCGAACGCGACCGCCATCGTCGAGAACATCGCCGCGATGCCGTCCGCTAACCCGGTCGGCGGAAGCAGCGGCTCCCGGTCGGGGTAGCCGTTGAGGAACGCGAACCCGGACATCGCCTCCGCGAGCGTGCCGAATCCGGGACGGTCGCTGTACGGCCCCGTCTGCCCGAACCCGCTCAGCCGGAGCATCACGAGGCCGGGGTTGAGCTCGGAGAGGTGGTCGTAGCCGAGGTCCCATCGTTCGAGGGTGCCCGGTCGGAAGTTCTCGATGAGCGCGTCCGCGTCAGCGACCAGATCCTCGAAGACGACCTTGCCTTCCTCAGTGGAGATATCGAGCGTCACCGACTGCTTGTTGCGCCCGAGATACTTCCACCAGAGTCCGACGCCCTCCTTCTGCGGCCCGAAGTGGCGCAGGTGGTCGCCGGTCGCCGGGTGTTCGACCTTGATCACGTCGGCGCCGAAGTCCGCGAGCAGACGCCCGACCGTCCCGATCGAGATCATCGAGCCGGCCTCGATCACGGTGACGCCATCGAGCGGGCCTGCGGGGGCGTTGGTCTGTTCGTCGTCTGCGACGTCGTCTACACCGCCGTCTGTAGCCGCGTCGCGGCTCATCGTCGCCTTGTGCGTGTCTCGGCGGCGCCGTGTGCGGCGCGCGCCGGTCGGTTCGTCGTCGGTGGGGTGCTGTGTCGTGTCATGTGCGTGTGTCCGTGTTCTTGGGTGGTGGGTTGCCCGCGCTCGATCCCGACGTGGAGCGGGCGACAGCGATTGGAGCGAGAGCGGTTAGATCGGGCGGTCGATGTGGGTCCCGTGTCCGCGCTCGCCGACTACCTCGCCGTTTTCGTAAGCGACCTGTCCGCGGACGACCGTATGGGTCGGCCACCCGGTCACGTCGCGTCCCTCGTATGGGGAGTAGTCCGCGCCGCTTTGGAGCAGTTCGGGGGTCACCGTCTTCGTCTCGTCGAGGTCGACGATAACGATGTCGGCGTCGGTTCCGACCTGAATTGAGCCCTTCTTCGGATATATATTGAACGCTTTGGCGGTGTTCGTCGACGTCACCTCGACCGCGCGCTCCAGCGAGATGCGTCCCTCGTGGACGCCCTCGGAGAGCATGAGGGGGAGCAGCGTCGCCGACGATGGGAAGCCGGGGAGGCTGTCCGGCACGTCGTCACCGATCTTGTCGTCGCGCAGGTTCGCGCAGTGGTCAGTGCCGATACAGGAGATGGTCCCGTCCGCGACGCGTTCCCACAGCGTCTCCTGATTCTCGGCCGACCGCACCGGCGGGTTGACGTTGTGGCGTTCGTCACACTCCTCGGTCGTGAGACACAGGTAGTGGGTACAGGTCTCGCCGGTGATCTCCCAGCCAGCGTCGTGTAGCATCGCCAGCTCGTCCGCGGTCCGGCCGGCAGAGATGTGGACCGCGTAGAAGCTGTCGTCGTAGCCGTGTTGCCGGGCCAGCGATCCGCTCGCAGTCATGCTCTGTGCCTCCGCATAGTCCGGGAACTGGTCGACCAACACATCGTAGCCGCGGTACTCTTGATCGTCGTCGACGACGGAGTCGAGGTACGGGTTGTCCCCGCGGGCGCTCGTGATCTCCATGTTCTCAGAGTGGTGACCGAGCGTCGTGGGCGCGTCCTGGGCGGCGAGTTCCTGGATGAACGCGTCCGCCCAGTCGTCGTGCATCTCCGAGTCGGTGCCGAACTTCTCGGGCGCGACATCCTTGTAGTTCTTATACCATTTAAACGACGTAATCCCCAGCTCCTCGACGATATACGGGATCTCCTCGATATGTTCAAACGAGAGCAGCCCTAACGAGAAAAAGTAGTCGTGGTAATAGTTCGGCTCTGACTCGGCGAAGTAGCCGTCCATGATCTCCTCGTAGGAGCCACCCCGTCGGAAGTAGTTCCCGATGGTCGTGACGCCGCCGACAAGATCGGAGCGCGACTCCGTCTCGGCGTCGGCATCGAGGCCGCGATAGATCCCGTGGTGGGTGTGCGGGTCGATGGCGCCTGGGAGGACGTGTTTCCCTGTGGCGTCTATCTCCCGGTCGCCGGAGAGAGTCCCCGGGCTCGCGATGGCCGAGATTGTCTCCCCGTCGGCGGCCACGTCCGCCTCGAAGACGCCGAGTTCGGGCGTGACGACTGTACCGTTCGCGACGACGAGGTCGTGGTCGGTCATGCGTCGATCCCCTCCACCCACGATTCCACCTCGTCGCGTTCGAGCACCTCAGCGTACTTCATCCACAGGTCCATCAGGGCGATCTTGTGGCTCGCCTCGATCCGGTCGAACAGACACTCCTGTGGCAAGACCACGTTGAACCCGTTCTGTTGGGCGTCAATCGCGGTCGCGCGGACGCACCCGCTCGTGGAGTTGCCGACGATGATCACGGAGTCGTGCCCGTCCCGGACCAGCCGCGAGAGCAGGTCGGTCCCGTAGAAGGCGGAGGCGTACGACTTGTTTATCACTGTCTCGCCCTCCTCCGGCGCGACGGCCTCAACGATGTCGAGGTCCTCGTGATTGGGGTCGTCGTAGCTCGACGGGACGACTCGAGTGTACGTGACGGGAACGCCCCGCTCGCGAGCGAACGCCAGGAACGGCTCGATGTGGTCGATCGCGTTCCACGCGATCTCGCCCATCGCGGTGCGATACTCGTCGACGGCGTCGAGGATCGGCTCGTCGGCCCCGACGACGAGTCGCTGCATGTCGATAACTAGGACCATCGGATTCGTGCCCATCCCGCGGGACTCCCACGAGGACGCGCCTTCCTGGTCGTACCCGGCCGCGGAGATGACCTGCTTGTCGCGCTCGGTGAGCAGGTCCTCCCAGATGCGTTTAGTCATGTGAACAAGTGGCAGTATGTCGAGCAGTCTGATAATTCTGTGGGTGGGTGGAGGCGGGACTGCAGGTCGGCGGCTACCGCGAGGGCGCGAACGCCGCCAACGTCCGTTCGACCCACTCCCTGTCGCTCCCGGCGGGCGCGCGGACGATCGGAAGGTCGACGCCGATGTCGCGGAGGTGAGCCAACTGCGCGCGCGCCTCTGTCGGCGTCCCGACGACCGCGAGGTGGTCGAGAAGCTCGTCAGCGACCGCGTCGGCGCCAGCTTCGAGCGAGGGGGCCGCACGGACCGCGTCGACGACCTCTTCGTACCCCGCCTGTTCAGCGGCGCGATCGTAGTACCCCGGAATGTCGCGCAGGTAGTAGGCGATGTGTTCGGCCGCGGCCTGCCGTGCGCGCGCTTGGTCCTCGTTGACCGCGGTCAGCACGTACATCGCCACGTCGATTTCTTCCGAATCCTTGTCCGCGCGGGCCGCGCCGTCGGCGAGCCACGTCAGCGCCTCCTCAAACTGCGAGTCCGGGTAGAGGTTCGGCACCCAGCCGTCGGCGAACTGCCCGGTGAGGCGGACGTTTGCCGACCCCAACGCGCCGTTATAAATGGGGATGGACGCGCGTTCCGGCTCGAACGCCTCCCAGAACGCGGTCCGAGACGGCGAGAAGAACTCGCCGTCGAACCCCTCCGGGTCGCCGCGCAGATACCGGCGCACCAGCTCGATGTACTCGTCCATCCGGGGCAGCGGGCGGTCGAAGTCGGCTCCGTGGAACCCCTCAACGACGCCGGGATGCGCCACGCCGAGCCCAAGGATTGCCCGCCCGGCCGAGTGCGCGTCGAGGGTCGCCGCCGCCTGCGCGATGGCGGCTGGGGTGCGCGAGAATACGTTGACGATGCCGGTCGCGAGGCCGATTCGGTCGGTGTGGACCGCCCAGCGTTCGAGTTTCCCGAACGCCGACTTCCCCTGGCCCTCCGCGGCCCACGCGTTCTCGTAGCCGAGTTCTTCCGCGCGGACGACGAGATCGGGCTCGTCGCGCAAGGCAAAGAGGACGCCGATGCGTTCAGTCGTGTCCGCGTCGCTCACGGCTCGACTACCCCCTCGACCGCGAGGTCGTTGTACACGTCGAGCCGGGCGATCGCACCCTCGTCGACTTCGTACACGTCGACGTACCGCACCTCCTCGAAGGGCTCGCCGTCGTTATCGACGCCGTAGAGCGTCCCCTGGCTGACGACACGGTTCCCGGCGACGGTCCAGCGACCGAACGCTTTGCCGGCGCGCTCGTACCGCGGTTCAAGAAAGGCGAGGAACGAGGCCGCGGCTTCGGGCCCTGAGAACCGAGCGCCGGGGACCGTGATCACGGCGTCGTCGGCAAACAGCTCGCCAACGGACTCGCGTTCGTCCGGGTCGGCCATCCGCTCGAAGAACTCCTCAACCGTCTCGCGTGGCGTTCGGGCCATGGTCATCATACACACCCAAAGAAATATAAATGAAATCATCATGAATCTAACTGCCGGTCAGCGGTCGTCCACGTGGGTCGCCAGCGGCGCGGACTCAGGGGAAACGCGGTAGGCACACGAACGGCGACACCCCGCAGACCGGTAGATTTACGCGACATGGTTTCGAGTACCATGGTATGGAGTCGCCCGATTTGGAGCCGCAGCAGCGGACGTTAGACGACGCGAGCGCGGAGGTCGTCTCGGCCAACGAGGTCGAGTTCAATGTCGAGACCGACGTGCTGGTCGCTGGGGCCGGCGGATGCGGGCTCACGGCGACGCTCGCGGCCTGCGAAGCGGAGGACCTGACGGTCACGCTCTTAGAGAAGAGCGCCGAGGTCGGTGGCAACGCCGCGCTGTCGACGGGGATGATTCCCGCGGCCGGCACTCGCTTCCAGCGCGAGGCGGGGATCAAAGAAGAGCCGGCCGACATGGCCCGAGACATCTTGGAGAAAAACAGCCACGAGGCCGACGCGGAGTTGGTCGAGCACCTCTGTGAGAGCAGCGTCGACCTAGTCCACTGGCTCGTGGACGACTGGGATATCTCGTTGCATCTTGTTGACGATTTTAAGTACCCGAAACACTCCGAGTATCGGATGCACGCGCCGCCGGGACGCAACGGCGAGAACCTCGTCGCCGAGATGCGCGACCGGATCGAAGCGCGGGAGAACACGGAGTTGCTGACGGACACGCCGGTGACGAAGCTGGTCGCGAGGGACGGCGCCGTCGAGGGCGTTGTCGCTGGCGCGGTCCGCGAGGAGGCGATCCAGGCGGACAAGGTGATACTCGCCACCGACGGCTTCGCGGGGAACCGGGAGATGGTGCGCGCGCACTGCGAGGACGACATCGCCGACGCGCTCTACTACGGCTCCGACGGCAACACCGGGGATGGGATCCGCTGGGGCGCCGAACTCGGCGGCGCCCTCGCGTCGATGGACGCATTTCAGGGGCACGCGACCGTCGTCAGCGGGACGGGCGCGCTGTCGACGTACGCCGTCGTGATGAACGGCGGCGTCCTCGTCAACGCCGACGGCGAGCGCTTCGGGAACGAGTCGAAGGGGTACTCGCAGTTCGCGGTCGACGTGGTCCGTCAGGAGGGCGGCGTCGCCTACGAGATCTTCGACGAGCGCATCTTCGAGCGTCTGCAGGGCGAATTCGACGATTTCGACCGGGCCGTCGACCTCGGCTCGTACACGAGCGCCGACACCGTTGAAACCCTCGCCGCCGAACTCGGCTGTGAACCGAAGGCGACCCGCGAGGCGGTCGAGTCGTACAACGCGGCCGTTGAGGCGGGCGAGCCGGACGAGGTCGGCCGCGAGGACGGGCGACACGTCCTCTCGGCTCCCTTTTATGGAACTGAGGTGACCGGCTCGCTGTTCCACACGCAGGGAGGGCTCGTCGTCGACGAGCACGCGCGGGTGCTCCGTGAGGACGGGTCGACCGTCGACGATCTTTACGCCGGCGGCGGCACCGCGACGGGCATTAGCGGCCACGGGGCAGCCGGCTACCTCTCCGGGAACGGGCTCACAACCGCGATGGGATTCGGCCGGCTGGCCGGCGTGCACGCCGCCCGGTCGCTCAGCGAGCAATCGTGACGACGAGAGAGACGGCCTCGGAGCCCTCGTTCGCTGGCGACACCGTGCTTATCACCGGCACGGCTCGGGGTATCGGTCGTGCCTGCGCGGTCCGCTTCGCCGAGCGCGGCGCGACGGTGGTCGGCGGCGACCGCCTCGACCAGTCGGAGACCGTCGGGGCCTGTGCGGAGCTTACAGGGGATTTCGAGCCGGTAGACGCCGACGTGACTGACCCCGCGGCGGTCGCGGCGTTAGTCGAGCGCGCGGCGGACACCGGGCGCATCGACGTGGTCGTCAACGTGGCCGGGATCGTCGCCCGCGAGCCGATCGAGACCCACGACGGCGAGCCGTGGGCACGCTCGATGGACGTCAACCTCACCGCGCCGTTCCGGATCGTCCGCGAGGCCACGCCGCACCTGCGCGAAACCAGCGGCGCGATCGTCAACGTCTCGTCGATCTACGGGCAGATCGGGGCGGCCGAGCGCGCGGGCTACGCATCGACGAAGGCCGGACTAGATGGGTTGACGCGGGCGCTTGCCGCCGAACTGGGTACGGACGGCATCCGCGCCAACGCCGTCGCGCCGGGGTTCATTGAGACCCCGATGACCGCGCCGTACGCCGAAGACGACGCGGCGCGCGAGCGGTTCCGCGGGCTCGCGGCGCTTGACCGGCTCGGCGAGCCGACGGAGGTCGCGAGCGTCGTCACCTTCCTCGCGGGCGACACGGCCTCGTTCGTCACGGGTGAGACGGTCCTCGTCGACGGCGGGCGGGCGACTGTGGAGTGAGCGGGACACGCCGGCCGGAGTTTGACGCGTCGCTACAGGACGAGAGCGTGTCAGTACTAGGTAACTGCGTGTCACTGACTAGCGGGAAAATGTTTATTCGGACGTGCGGTGACGTTCGGGTATGACTCGCCCAATTTTATCGACCGAGGGGTTGACCAAGCGCTTCGGCTCCCTCGTCGCGAACGACGAACTCTCCGTAACCGTCGAGGCGGACACGATCCACGGGATTATGGGGCCGAACGGCTCCGGGAAGTCGACGTTTTTCAACACGGTCACAGGCTTTTACCGCCCCGACGGCGGCACCGTCCGGTTCGACGGGGAAGACGTGACCGGCTGGAAGCCCGACGAGATCGCGCGGCGTGGGCTCGCGCGGACCTTTCAGATCCCGTCGCCTTTCGAGGATCTCACCGTCAGGGAAAACATGCTCGCCGTCTTCACCGGGGGGCTCCGCTCCGGAGTGCGGGTCCCCGACGAGAAGCGCTCGCGCGCCGACGAACTGCTCGAACTCCTCGAGATCGACCACGTCGCCGACCAGGAAGCCGGCGGGGTCTCTGGCGGCCAAGAGAAACTGCTCGAACTCGGGCGCATCCTGATGCTTGAACCGGCCTGCGTGATGCTCGACGAGCCCACCGCGGGCGTCAACCCTTCGCTGCGGAACCGCCTGCTTGACCACTTGGAGACGCTCAACGACCGCGGCACGACGTTCGTGATCATTGAACACGACATGCGGGTTATCGCAGACGTCTGCGACCGCGTGACCGTGTTCAACCAGGGACAGGTCCTCGTCGAGGGCGACTTCGAGTCGGTGACGAGCGACGAGCGCGTCCGCGACGCGTACCTCGGGGGCGCGGCCGACCACGACGCGTCGCTGGAGACGCTCATCGGGGAGGAGGAGGGGGAGACAGGGAGAGCCGCGGTCGACGACGCGGCCACGGACCCGACGCCGGCCGCCGCCGGCGGCGCGGTAGCTACCGGGAGTGCGGGCGCGTCGTCCGGGGCCGCGGCGACGGGTGCCACAGCCAGTACGGCGTCCGCGCGCTCCGAGGCCGGCGCGGCGCCCGACGGAGAGTCGTGGCTCGTCGGTGAGAACCTCGTCAGCGGCTATGGGAACCACCGTGTCGTTGATGGGGTCTCGGTCGAAAGCCGGGACGGCGTCACCTGCGTCTTCGGGCCAAACGGGTCGGGGAAGTCGACGCTTTTGAAGACGCTCGCCGGGGTCGTCCCCGCGTGGGAGGGGACGGTCAGGCACCGCGGAACCGACCTGACCGGCAACAGACCGGCCGAGAACGTCCACCGCGGGGTGACGATGCTCCCGCAGGACGGCGGCATCTTCGGCAACCTCACGGTCCGCGAGAACCTCCTTCTCGGCGGGTACACCGTCGACGACGGGGCCGTCCGCGAAGAGCGGTTCGACGAGGTCCTGTCGGCGTTCCCGGAACTGGAAAATAAACTCGACAAGAAGGCGCGGTCGCTGTCGGGCGGCCAGCAGATGATGCTCAGCTACGGGCGCGCGATGATGACCGGCGCGGAGGTGTACCTCCTTGACGAGCCGTCGAGCGGGCTGGCTCCCTCCCTCATCGACCAAGTGTTCGAGATGACCCGGCGGCTCGTCGAAAGCGGCGCACAGGTCGTGCTCATCGAACAGAACGTCCGCGAGGCGCTGCGGATCGCCGACTATGTCTACATCTTGGCACAGGGGCAACTCCAGTTCGAGGGGACGCCCGACGACCTGACCGGCGAGGACGACCTGGTGGAACTGTACCTTGGGCTGGACTGACGCCCGCCGACTCATTTCCACACCCGTTGTCTGTCTCGCCGCCCGGCTCGCCGGATGCACCCGTCACCACCGCGAGCCGCAGAACTGATCAGAATCTTTCGTAACAAACTATATGTGTGCCCGTATCACACAAGGCATATATGGGAGACAATCCCGCAGACCGTGTCAGTAGACGCTCGTTTGTTAAATACAGCGGCGCCACCGGCGTCACCGGTGTGCTAGCCGGCTGTAGCAGCAATGGTGGCGGCGGGGGCGACGGGAGTGATGGAAGTGATGGAAGTGATGGGAGCGACGGGAGTGGCAGCAGCGACGAGAGCGACGGGAGCGACGGCAGCAACGCCGGCGACGCGCCCGACGAGGTGATCATCGGCTCGAACCACCCACTGAGCGGATCGCTCAGCAACACCGGTGAGCGGATGGATCAGGCTGTCAAACTGGCAGCGATGATCAAAAACGAGGCGGGCGGCATCGAGTCGCTGGACGGCGCGGAACTCAGCGTCGTCAGCGGGGACAACGAGGGGGCACAGGAGCTCGGCGGCGAGGTCGCACAGGAGCTCATCGACGAGGGGGCGAGCGTGCTGACCGGCTGTTACTCCTCGCCGGTGACGAGCGCGGCGACCCGGACCGCGGAGAGCGCGGGCGTGCCGTTCGTCATCTCGGTTTCCGTGGCCAACTCGATCCTCCAAGAGACGCAGCTCAACTACGCCTACCGGCCCCAGCCGCCGGCGAACCAGATGGCGGTCGACCACGCGCGCCTGCTCGCCGACGCAATCCGGAACGCCGGCGAGGAGATTGAGACCGCAGGCCTGTTCTACATCGATATCAGCTTCGGGCAGTCGGTGCGCGACGCGCTCCGCGAGGAACTCCCTGCCAACGATATCGAAATCATCGCCGAGACCGCCTACGAGCCGGGCGACACCGCTGACACGCAGGTCACGACGCTCCGGGACGCGGACCCGGATGCGGTGATCGCGACCACCTACCGGTCGGGGACGATCGAACTGGTCAACGCGATGAACAACCAGAACTACCAGCCGAAGTACGTCACCGGCTGTTCGAACGCGGCAATGAACGACGTCAGCGCGCTCGAAGAGATGGGCGAGACCGTCGAGAGCGGGTTCGCGACCAACTTCGCACTCGACCCGACCTCCGACGCCGCGTCCGAGGTTCGGTCGCGCTTCGAATCAGAGTTCGACTCCAGTTTCGATGCGAACGTCGCAATGACTTATGCGGCGACCCAGGTCATCATCGCGGCGATAGAGGAGGCGGGGTCGGCCGACCCGGACGACATCAACAGCGCGTTAGGGGAGATCACCGTCGAAGATCACATCGCGGCGATGCCGCCGATCACTTTCGCCGATAACGGTGAAAACGAGAACTCGCTCGCCCCGCTGTTCCAGATCCAAGACCTCGAAGACCGCGTCGTCGCACCTGAGGAGTTCGCTGAGACCGACGTGCAGTTCTGACCCACATGCTCTCTTCGTTTTTCCTTGACGCCTGCGGTCGAGAAGCGGCTACCGTCGCCGGCGCGCTTTACGCGACTGTGGAGCCGGCCGTTCTCGGCCTCGCGCTTCCGTCTCCGACAATCTTCGCGCAGTACTTGGTGTTCGCCGTGTTGCTCGGGGGGATATACGGCCTCGTCGCGCTCGGGCTGACGATGATATTCGGCGTGATGGATGTGATCAACTTCGCGCACGGCGCGCTGATGGTGGTCGCGATGTACACCGTGCTCGTGTTTTCAGACGCCACGGGGCTCTCGCCGTTCTTCGCGATCCCCTTCGCCGTCGTGCTGCTTTTCGTCGTCGGCATCGCTATCTACCGGTCGACGATCGCGCCCATTATCGACGCGCCACAGGAGAACCAGCTCATCGTCACCTTCGGCGTCCTGTTGATACTCGTCAGCGGCGTCGAGATGGTGTTCGGCGCGGACCCCCGACAGCTGGGGCTCGACCTCGGCTCGCTCGAACTCTCCGGCGTGTTCGTGCCGCGGGGACAGCTGTACGCGCTCGTCATCGCGCTCATCGCGCTTTCGGGGACGTGGCTGTTCCTCCAGCGGACGATGCTGGGCCGGGCGATCCGCGGGACCGCCGACAACCGCGACGGCGCGCAGTACGTCGGGATCGACGTACCGCGGATCGACGCGCTCACGTTCGGGATCGGCGCCGCGTTGGCCGGTCTCGCGGGAGGGGTCATCCCCCTCTTCCAGTCGTTCACGCCGGCGCTCGGCGACCAGTACCTGATAAACGCGTTCGTCGTCGTCGTGTTGGGCGGGCTCGGCTCGTTCCCCGGCGCGTTCGTCGGCGGGCTGATCATCGGCTTCATCCAAGTGTTCGGACAAGCGTACTTGGGCGGCTCAACCTACCAGATCGTGATATTCCTCGCATTCATCCTCGTGTTGCTCGTAAAACCGGAAGGACTGCTCGGAGGGAGCGCCGATGAGTAACCCGCTCTCCCGCGCCGTCAGGCAATACGGCGCGTTCCGAGACGAGTGGTACGCGCTCCCGGCGTTGGTCGCGGTGAGCCTCCTCGTGCTCGCTGCGATGCCGTTCCTCCGGCAGCTCGCGCTGTTCGGAGTCGCGCCGCTCGGGTGGCTCAGCCTGAACATGCTCATCATCACCCTCGTCTGGGCGACGACCGCGCAGGCGTGGAACATCATGTCCGGGTACACCGGACAGTTCTCGTTCGGGCACGCCGCGTTCTTCGGCCTCGGCGCCTACACGACGATCATCCTGACCGGGAACTTCGGCATCTCCCCGTGGATCGGGATGCTCCTCAGTAGCGCCATCGCAGCGGTATACGGGCTTATTATCGGCGCGTTGACCTTTCGATACGACCTAGAGGGCCACTACTTCGCGCTGGCGACGCTGGCGTTCGCGGAGCTGTTACGGTACGTATTCACGAACGTCGCACAGCTCGGCGGCGCGAGCGGCTTCTTCCGTCCGCTCGCGCGGGAGTACGCCGACGGGCCGGGCCTGGTCGCTTTCCAGTTCACCGGCGACCTCCCGTACTACTACCTGATCCTCGGGTTTCTGACCGTCGTCACCGTCGTGTCGCTCGCGATCAATCGGTCACAGCTCGGTTACTACCTGTTCGCGATCCGCGAGCGGGAGCAGGCCGCGGCCGCCATCGGAGTCCCGACGTACCGGTACAAGCTGCTGGCCGTCGCCGTGAGCGCCTTCTTTACCGCGTGGCCCGGCGCGTTCTGGTCGATGTACTTCAACACGATCCGCCCCTCGACGGTGTTCGACCTGCTCGTCAACGTCGAGGTGCTCCTGCCGGCCATCGTCGGCGGGGTCGGCACCGTCCTCGGGCCGATCGTGGGGTCGCTCATCGTCATTCCGGTCGGCGAGTTCGTCCGACAGTCCTTCGAGATTCCCGGACTGAACAACGCCGTCTACGGGGCCATCCTCATCGCGATCGTGTTGTATAGCCCGAAGGGCGTTATCTCGTGGCCGTCCCGGTTCGTTGAGCTGCTCCGGGCGCGCACCGACTTCTTGGACGACGATGCCGCCTGAACCCGAACGCGAACTGGCGACGTTCGCCGCGGAGCTCGAGACGGGCGCGATTCCCGACCGAGTCTGCGACCGCGTGGGGCTCACCGTCGCCGACACCCTCGGCGCGATCGTCGCAGGGTCGACCGACGACGCGGTTGACGCGCTTGCGCGGCGCTGGACCGACGGCATCTCGGGCGGAGCGACGGTCATCGGCGCCGACGGCGGCGAGACAGTCCCGCCGCTCGCGGCGCTGTGTAACGGTGCCGCGGGGACCGTCCTCGAACTCGACGAGGGACACCGGTTCGCCGCCGGCCACCCCGCGATTCATGTGTTGCCGGCGCTCTTGGCCGACGCGGAGATCGGGTACGGCGACAGCGATGCGTTCGTGCGCTCGTTCGTCGCGGGGTACGAGGTCGCTGTCCGAACCGCGCGCGCACTCGGCACGCTCCGGTCCGGGTACCACCCGCACGGCGTGTGGGGTGCGGTCGGCGGCGCGGCCGCGGTGGCCCGCTCGCGCGAACTCGACCCGGAGACGACGCGGTCGGCTATGGCGATCGCGGCGGACTACGCCCAACACACCCGGTTCGAAGCCGCGACGGAGGGCGCGACCGTGCGGAACGCCTACGCAGGCATGAGCAACCTCGCGGCGCTGGTCGCCGTCGATCAGGCCGAAGCCGGGTTCGGCGGCCTCCAGAACGGGGTCGCCCGACATCTTGAACACGCCGCCGCGGGCGACGTTGACGAGTCAGCCCTCGCTGCCGGACTGGGCGACCGGTGGGAGATCGAACACGGGTACTTCAAGATCCACGCCGCGTGCCGGTACACGCACCCGGCGCTGGACGCCGTCGCCGCACTCGAAGCCGAGGTGGATCCGAGCGCGGTCGAGTCGGTCCGCGTCGAGACGTACCCGGCGGCCGCGCGGCTGACGGAGCCGCGGCCGCGGAACCAGCTACAAGCGAAGTTCTCGATCCCCTTCGCGGTCGCAACGGCGCTGCTTCGCGGTGACTCCGGGCCGCCCGCGTTCACGGACGAGGCGATAACGCCCGAGGCGATCGCCTTAGCCGAGCGCGTAACCGTCGCGGTCGACGACGATATTGCCGCCCGCGCCCCCGAACAGCGGGGCGCCCGTGTGACGGTCGAGACCGCGGACGGGCGACGGTCTCACGAGGTCGCCGCCCCGCGCGGAGGCGAACACAACCCCTTCGAGGAGGCGCGGCTCGAATCGAAGTTCCAGAACCTAGTCGCGCCGGTGATTGGAGCGGACCGGGCGACCACGCTCTGGGAGCGCGCCAGGGCGCCGGCGCCGCCGCGCGTCCTCTGTACGCTCGCGAGCCGGTAGCGTCCGACCGTTTTCCACGACCGTCGCGTCCCATACGCTTTTGTCCGCGACGTACGTCCTCGGTGTATGGTAGAATCACACACGCGTGAGTGGGAGCGAGCCGTCGGCGACTTCCTCGCGACGCCCGTCGAAGCGACGGCCCGGGAACACGGGCGGGCGGTGGTCGCGGACGTGCTGGCGGCCGCCGTGGCCGGATCGGTGGCGCCGGGCGTCGCCGGGGTCGCGACGGACGCGTCGTTCGCGGCGGGCGACGCAACGATCCTCGGGACAGACCGGCGAGTCGCCCCACCGCAGGCCGCCATGACGAACGCCGCAGCCGCCATCGCACAGGAGGTGGAGGAGGGCCACAACACGGGCGGCCACGTCGGTGCCGGGATCGTCGCCGGGGGGCTCGCGGCCGCGGAGGCGAACGACGTCGACGGTGAGATGTTCGTCGACGCGTGTGCGAAGGCCTACGAGGTCTGCGTGCGCCTCGAACGGGCAATATTCGCGATGAAAGCCCGGATGAACGACACGATCCCCTGGCTGGTCCGGAACCCACACTCGACGTGGACGACCGTCGGACCGGCGGTGACAAGCGCACTCTGTCTGGACGCGACCAACGAGGAGCTGCGCGAGACGTTCCGGATCGCGGCGAACCTCGCGGTGGTTTCGATGCACGATCCGTACGCTGAGGGGCCGACAGCTCGGAACTTCACCGCGGGCTTTTCGGCGCAGGCCGGCGTGACCGCGGCGCTCACGGCGATGGCGGGGCTCGAGGGGTCGGAGGCGGCCATCGAGGCGGTGTACGACCCCTTCGAGGAGCTGCTTCCGGAGGGGTTCACGAGCCAGTTCGAGACACTCGGAAAGGAGTGGGCGGTCGCGGAACACTACGTCAAGCCCTACCCCTCCTGCCGATACACCCACCCGCCGCTCGACGCGCTCCGCGAGGCGATAGACGGGCGAGACGTCGATCCGAGCGCCGTCGAGTCGATCACGGTCCGAACGTTCGCCAACGCGACCGACATGGCACACGCCGCGCCGGAGACGTTGACCGCCGGGAAGTTCTCCGCGCCGTACGTGCTGGCGACGTACCTCTGTCGGGGCGGCGTCGAACTCGACCACTTCACCCCGGCGGCGCTGGCCGACGAGACGGTCAGGGGCGTGGCCGCGCGCGTCGACCTGCGCGTCGACGACGGGTTCGAGGCGGCCTTCCCCGAGTCGTGGGGCGCGAGCGTCGCAGTCGAACTGCGTGACGGGGCCACGCTACGCGGCGCCCGCAAGTACCCCCGCGGCGACTACCGAGACCCGATGCCCGAAGCGGCGTACCGAGAGCGGAACCGAAGGCTGCTGGCGCACGGGCTCGGTGCGGGCGAGACCGGCGACGACGAGCGCGTCGACGCGGCGCTCGACGCCCTCGACGCCGTGGCGGAGCGACCAGTTCGGTCGACAGTCGACGCGCTCAGCCTGTAAAGCAGAACGAACGTTTTGGCAGGTAGAACGGACGCGACAGATACATTACCCGCCCGAGCGATCGCCTACGTATGACAAGCGACGACACACCAAACGCGGCGTCAGTCGGGGCGACAGAACGGTCGTTCAGTATCATCGAACAGTTGGGCGAACGCGGCGGGTGTGGGGTCTCGGAGCTGGCGGAGTCGCTATCGATATCGAAGAGCACGGTACACAACCACCTCCAGACGCTCCGGAGTCTGGGGTACGTCGTACAGGATGGCGACGAGTACCGGCTCGGGCTCCAGTTCCTCGGGCTCGGCGACCGCGCTCGCCAGCACCACGATCTGTACCACGTCGCCAAACCCGAGACGGACAACTTGGTTGAGGCGGTCGGGGAGCGCGCGCAGGTGATGGTCGAGGACGACGGCGTCGGCATCTACATCTACCAGTCGTTGGCCGACCAGGCGGTGCGGACGGACTCACATATCGGAACCGTCGTCGACCTCCACGCCACGTCGGTCGGGAAGGCGTACCTCGCACACCTCCCTGACGACCGCTTAGACGAGGTGCTGGAGGCGATCAGCTTCACGGAGCAAACGCCAGATACGCTGACCGAGGTCGAATCGCTCCGGGCCGAACTCAACGAGATCGCGGAGCGCGGGTACGCGTTCAACGACGAGGAGCGAACCGTGGGGATGCGCGCGGTGGGCGCGCCGATCCTCTCCGCGGATGACAATCGTGTCCTCGGCGCCATCAGCGTCTCGGGACCGACGACCCGGATGAAAGGGACGTGGTACCGCGAGGAGGTCTCCGAGATGGTGACACAGTCCGCACAGATCATCGGAATTCGGGCGACATACTCGTAGTGGTTCGGGAGAGCAGAATGACTGTTCGATTAGCTGTCTCCGCGGGCATCGACGTCGCATCAAGCGTTCGAGAGGCATGCTATTACAGTTGTACAAATGTAATGGATTGAATTACCCGTGTCGTGAGAACCGACGGCGTAAAGTTCGTTGCCGAGGGGCGGGTGTTGACCGTTTTTCGCAGTGATCTACCAGCTTAAAGTATCATATAAACTATAACATAAACAGATGATGACGACGCTGTATCCCCGCCCTGCTCCGCTTCTTTCAGTCGCTCCGTTGAGGGTGGGGGCGTAGCTCCTATAGCAAGCGAGGTGACAGAGACGCAGGCTCACACCTCGTCGTCGGACGTTGGGTCGCTCGCACAGCCACATCCCCCCTGGCGAATAAGTTCGCTCACCGGGGCGTCGGTCCCGCAGTTCTGGCAGACGGCCCGTACGTCGATGAGGACATCGTAGTCAGCGCGGTCCAGCTCGTCTGCGTTCGCGAGCGCGGTGAGCGCCGACTCCGCCACTGCTGACATCCGGCCCTGAAGCTTCTCGACGGTCTCGACCTTCCTCTTAGCGATGTCTTCGCTCGCATCGGGGAGGCTCGCCTCGCGCTCCTGCGTGAGGTACGTGTGGATCGCTTGGTGGGTGACGAAGTCGCCGGAGACTTCGTCGACGTCGACGCCCTCACGCTCCAAGCGTCGACGCGCCCGCGTCGCCGACGAGCCAGAGTCGCCGCGGATCGCTTCGTATGTACTCGATACGTCGACTGAGAGCGATGAGGCGCCGGCCTCGTCAAGGGCCGCCCGCAACACGGCCTCGTTGAACTCGTCGGCGAGGTCGCGCAGACTCGTGCGCTCACCCGACGCGCCGGTCCACGCCGCCTCCAAGTTCGCGCCCATCCCGTCGAGGTCGTACGCTCGGATCACCCGCGCCACCTTCGTGTTCACGCCGCTTGCTGCCGTGGTCATACCGGCAGTTCGACGCGAAGGGTTACAAAAACATCGGTGAGCCGACGCGAAAGCCAAAGCCGACGGGCTCGACAAGAAACAATCTGTTTATATTCACACATAATCTTGTTATTATACGTGCGGTCCGAGAGTCGCGGAATCGACGACAAACAAGCTTGAGGATCTGTTAAAAGGCTATGTCGGCCGTCAGTCGATCTGTTCGATGTAGTCGTGCTCGTCGGGGAGGGAGGTGGTGTCGCCCGGCAGCAGCGCGGCAACGAGGTAGTCGGCGTGGGTCCGGAAGTAGTCGACGACGCGCGCAATCCGGTCAGAGTCGATCGCTTCGAGCGAGTCGAGCAGGATGAACGGGACCGTCTCGTGAACGTCGTGGACGAGATAGCCCGCGAGCGCGAACACGAGCCCCGCCACCTCGCGTTCGCTCTCGGAGAGGTGGTCGACCGTGTCCTCGTAGGCCGTCCCGTCGGGCGACGAGCGGACGATGTGGAGGTCGAACTGGGTCCGCATGACCTTGCGGCGCCCCTCACGGACCTCAGTCTTCCGCCGCTCGATCCAGATCCGGTCGAGGTTGTCGTACTCTAAGATGTCGAGCACCGTCTCCATGTGGTCATTGAATCTATCGACGGCGTTCTCCTCGATGCGATCGACGCGCGTCCGCAGCTCGGTGATCCGCTCGGCCAGCTCCTCGCGTTCGGCCTTCAGGTCCTCGCGGCGCTCGATTGCCGCCTCACGGTCGTCGATCTCGTCGTCGATCTCGTCGATCTCGTCTTCGAGCCGCTCGATCCGGAGTTCGATCCCGTTCGCCTCGCGGTGGAGCTCTAACGCCTCGTCGTAGCCGTCGACGTCAATCGACTCGGCTTCCGCCTCTAGCTCCTCGATCTCCGCTTCCTTCGACTCGATCCGGTCTTCTAAGTCCGCGATCCGCGACTCGGTCGACTCGATCTCCGCCTCGACCGCGTCGAGCCGCTCCTCGGCGCGCTCAATCTCGCGTTGGGCCTGCTGGATCGACGACTGTCGGTCGGTGAGATCCTGGATCTCCGTGCGGATCTCGTTGCGCTCGTCGAGCTTGTCGGAGCGGAGTTCCCGCAGCCGTTCGAGGGTCGCCTCGATCTGCTTGGTCTCGACCTCGGACCCACAGGTCCAACAGACTGTCCGATCGCCCCCGGTCAGCGCGGCGGTCGGGTTGTCCCCGGTCGTCCCCTCGTCGACGTCAAAATCGATCTCCGCGTCGCCCACCATGTCCTCGTTGAAGCTAATGACGCTGCCGAGCTCGTTGATATCGTCGTCGAGCGATCGCTTCCGGCTGCGCAGCTCGTCGATGCGGCCAGCCAACCGGTCCGCGTTCCCATCAGGTTCCTCGGCCGCCTCGACCGTCTCTCGGAGCTCCTCGCGCTCCGCGTTCAGCTCCGAGAGCGTCGAGCGCTCAGTCTCGAGGTCGAATTTGAGGTCGTCAAGCTCGGACCGGGCGTCCCGGACCCGCTGGAACGCCTCCTCCATCTCTTGTTTGCGCGTTCGGCTCTTCTCGACGCCGGCGTCGAGCTGGTCGAGCTTCTCGCGGACCGATTCGAGCTCCGCTTTTGCCTCTTCGAGCTCTTTGATCTTCTCGCTGCGATCGGCTTCAAGATCGGGGAGATCTCGTTCAAGACTGTCGAGCTGCTCAATTTCGGACTCCAACTCGTCGCGCTCACGCTTACACTCGCGGATCTCCGCGTCGATTGCGTCGGTATCGATCGGGCGCATGATGATCTCGCGGAGGTCGTCGCCGCGCGCGACGGCCCGCCGCGCTTCATTGTCTTCCAAAAGGAACGCGAACAGGTCAGCCAGTTCCGGGTCGTCGAGGTAGGGGTCGCCGCCGTACGAGACGGAGTCGCCGCGGCGCCGTAGCGTTCGGGTGTACGTATCGTCACCAAGTTCGAGGGTGACCTCTCCCTCCTCGGCGTCGCCCTTCAGCGAGCTCTGGCGGCTGCCAAGTCCGGCCATCAGCGCCTGTAGGAAGGAGGTCCGGTTCGTCGCGTTCCGCCCGGTGAGAACCGAAACGCCGTCAGAGAGCGTCACCGACGCCTCGTCGATGCCGCCGATATTGCGGACATCGACGCGAACTGAGTGCTTCGAAAGTTGAGCCATTAATTTGGCTAGGGATTGGTGCTTGCGGTGTTAAATCTGTCCTTCGGCCGGGTGGTCGGCCGCGCGTCGCCCAGGGCTGCCGGCGGGAAGCACAATTTCGGTGGTGCGGCGGCTCATTCGTCCTCACCCTCGTTACCGAAGAAAGAGAATCGATTGCGAGCGTTGAAGGGACTGAACGACTGTGCTTTCTGCTCTTGCGTCGGCTCGACCTGCTGAGAGTTCTTTCGTTCCATGGTCGGAATCGGGCTTCCCTGTCGGGGGAAAACCCTCATCTCCGGCTGGGGGCGATAATGTTGTCTTCGACGGCCGGCCGAGGGGTCCACGGCTGTCGATTGGGGTGCGGAACCGAGAGCCCCACTAAGAGCGATCGTGGAGTTGCGGGATGAAGAAGACAAGCTGGTGGCGCAAAAAAAAGAGGCCGCCCGGCCGGGCCTACTGGGGCTGGGCGAGAAGCTGTCCGTCGACGAGGGTCCGTGGAGCCCGAGTCGGAACGTTGGGCCACTCCATCGAGTCGGTCTCGCTGCCGACAGGGCAGCTACATGGGCGGTTCTCGGAAGCGTCGAAGGTCACGCCGCAGCCGAGACAGAAGTTGGTGACGTCGGGCGAGTAGTCGCCGTGGAGGTACTCGAAGGCCTCACCGGGGTCGACGGTCGTCGTCCGGCCGTAGGCCTCGTCGTAGTGCATTCCCGATGGCGTCGTCCGCCGGACGCTGTCGCTGCCGATCACGAGGTACAGATCGCCGACCCGCAGGTGGTAGCTGCGGCCTTGGGGGATGTCGTCGACCCGGCGACACTCGCCGGGGGCGAGGTCGAGATCGTCGATGGCGCGGTGGTGGTCGTCGTGGCGGGGCTCGAAGCTGTCGGCGTCGGTGGGTGTCGTGTCGAACATAGCGGTCTCTCGGGCGACCCCCTCGGGGAAGCCCTCGTCTCCGGCTGGGAGGAATAATGCCGCCGACGACGGTGGTCGATCAGGACGGGGCGGTCGCCGGAGCGCAAAAAAAGAGGCCGACCGGCTGGCCCTACTGGGAGCGGTCGGTGTAGTAGTCGGCGAGCTGGCGGAACTCGTCGTCGTGAGCGACGAGCCACTCGCGAATCGAGTAGGGAGCCTCGGCGACCTCGAGAAGTGCGAGATGGTCACCGTTCGGGAGGGTGTGGAAATCGTCGTCGCCGTGGCTGGCCGGTGCGCCGAGCGTGCAGTCGCTGTGGACCTCGCGAAGCGGCGTCCGGATCGCGTCCTCGGTGTCATGGTACTCGGAGTGGGCCGGGACGACCGTCCAGAACTGGTCGTCGATCTCGTCGTGGTAGATGACCGTCCGGTCGGTGGTGATGCCGAGCAGCCGGACGTGGCTCGTCACGGTGCTGGTGGCCCGCCCCTCGTGGGCGGTGCGTTTCTCGGTCTGGAGGACAGTCGGGTAGTCGTCGATATCGAACCACGGCTCGCTGTGGTTGAGGAAGCACGTCCGGCAGACGCGGAGTTCGCCGATGAGGAAGGTCTCGCTGCGGAGAACGGTGTGGCCGCAGTACGGCTGGATGGTCTCGACGCTGTCGGTGCTGTCGTGGGACTCGGTGTTGCTGCTCATGGTTGTCTCTCGGGCCACCCCCTCGGGGGAAAGCCCTCGTCTCCGGATGGGGGGAATAATGCTGCCCTGCGTCGACCGGCCCGTCCGGGAGATGTGCGGGAGCGGGACGGAGCCAGTCCCGTCGCGGGAGCCGAGGCCGCGGCCCGCTGGGGATTGGGCCCGTGGGCGCAACGCGTGTGGAGCGAAGCGACCGCGTGATGCGTCCGCGTGGACTGGCCGCGGCCGTTAGCGGTCGCCGTCGCGGTGCTGTTGCGGGAAGACCTTCTGCGGTAGGGCGGCGATGGGGCGTCGGCTAGAGAGGCAACCGTCCCGCAGGGACTCCGGATCAGGCCCGACGGTTGGGGAGGTGGCCGACGTCCCGTCGACGGCCGTGATCGAGTCCGCGTCGAGGCGCCCTCCTCAGCGCAAAAAAAGAGGCCGGCAGGCTGGTCAGAGTGCTTCGGTCTGGATCGAGAAGTCGTCAGGAGAGAGGCCGGGGTCGTCGACGAGGTCGGCCACGATCTCGGCGGCCGCCTCGATGGCCTCCTTGACGTCGAAGCCGAGCGTGGCCTCGATGACCTCGCCGTTGTGGACGACGGTCGCGACGACCGGGTCCATCGTGTAGACGATCAGGTCCTCCTCGAGCGACTGGTACGGCCCCGCCGAGACGAACTGGCGGGCACACTCAAGCGAGCAGAAGCCGACCGTCCCGTAGTCAGCAACCATCCCACGGGCGTCACACCCGAGCAGGAGTTTCAGCTGGTCGTCGACGTCGTCGTGACAGCCCTCACAGGCGCACTCGATCTCGTCGTCAAGGGTAGTCGTCAGGTCAAACTCGGACTGAGGCGTCGAACCGCGAAGCGTTTCGGTCATGGTGGTTGGTCGGGTCACCCCCTCGGGGGAAACCCTCACCACTGGTGGGAAGGAAAAATGTCGTCAGCTGAAGCCCCGACAAGACTCGGCCGTAGCCGGTGTCTCCGACACCGTGCTGAACGGTGGGTTAGTAGTCACTGCTAACGTCACAACCAGCCGTCCCATTGGGGCCGTTACGAGTGGGGAGTCAAACAACGATTCCCCCACTGGTAACCCCTCGAGATCGGCCCCGATCAGACCCGAGTGATCGACCGTCTCCACTACAGGCTGGTTGCGGTTCCGTCAACTGCCGCAACAAACCCACCAGTCACCGGGCCATAGAGAGGGGGTCACGACCCCTGCTGAGAAGCCGGTCAGAGGACCCGGCGTTTGCAGTCACTACAGGCGACGTCGCCACCCCCGAGACGAGTCGCGGCGTCACTCGAACAGAAGTCACAACCCTCCGATCCACTCCGGGCGTTCATCGACAGCAACGCAGCGAAGACGATGCCGACGAGCAGGGCGATTGCGGTGCCGAACGACGCGGTGAAAACGACGAGTGCGAGGAGCGTATTCATCTTGGGAAACCTCACCGCTGGCTCGACCAAAATAATGCTATCACTGGGTTGGGGCCTGCCGCCACTCCGTCCGGATTCAGACGGTGTCGTCTCACCGTGTTGAGACAGAACGAGGCCCCACCGGAGGTGGGTGGCTCGTGGACGCTATTCTGTATACCAGATTTCTGAGAGATTCTCGGTGGGGATACTGGCGATGACTCCCGCCAAGAGGGAGTCGTCGAGGTGGGGGCAACCCACCCAACAGAACAGTGACCAACTGTCCTCGAGGCGTGTCGGTCGCGACCACTGTTGGTGGGGTGGACCCGACACCGTTCGGTCCCCGTCGGCTGTCAGACTCGAAGCGGTCACCTGCCGTGTCTGTAGTGGTGGCGATCCGTCGCTGGTGACGGCTGACAGCGTCGTAGTCAGAATACTGAGAGGTCTACCTCGCTGTGGATCCTGATCGTCGGATCCGAGCCGAGGGCCACCGATGGTGAAGCGGCGACTGGTCGCCGCGTCTGTGGTCTCGAGGAGAGGCGGTGTCGATGCCGACTGGTGACCACGTTGTGACCTCGGTCGGGAGACGCCGCGAGTCGAGATCGACGAGTCGAGTCGCATCGACAAGCCCACCCGGACGAGGGGATCAGTAGAGTCGGTCGCCGACGTCGGAGGTGAGAATCCCGCCGGGGTCGAAGCCGTTCCACACGGCGTGTGATCGTGGCGATGGTGACAGCCGGTCGGCGTCTGCGGTCGACTTGTCATCGGCTGACTCATAAGGTTCCTGAAACAGTCACCACAGCCACGACTCGGCGGTGAGAGACTGGTCGACAGCTAGTGTGTTGAGGGAGTCTCTCGTCTGTGGATCGGACGGCGTGTCGACGGCAGTCGACTGGTCCCCAAGGGGACTGTCCCGGTGGCGGTCATCGACCGTCAGGAGATGTGGAGTCTACCGAGACGATCGTGGTCGTCGAGACGACGAGTCGTGTTGGGTCCGGGGTCCACTTGACCCGTGGGGAAGTGTGCTGAGACTATTTCGAGATTCTGAGAGGATTCGTGAGTCACGCAGTGTCGATGAGGCGGTGGCAGTGCCGACCGCCGTGTAGTGGTGTCCCCGTCTTGCTGGCCGACTGCCCTCTGCGGTCAGTCTCGATCTTGGTGGTCGACCAGCTGGTGATGCTTCTGTCTGAGGTCCTGTCTCTTCATGTCCCCTTCAGGGGACTGCTGGGGTGATCCCGGTTGCCTGCTGTATCAGGCATCTTACTCTTGGCCCTTGGGCCTGAACACCCCCACCCAACGGGGGTATTACCCGGTATATCTCAGACGCCGCTGGCAAAATCGGGGGTGTTCTGAGAGGGTGAAAATAAGTCGGTCTCAGAAAACGGCTGAAACGGCTTTCTAGAACACGCTCAGGTATGCGAGCGAGTCATATTAGTGTGTAGTCCCATAATGTGAGTTAGACCCCCTTGACACACGCCGCCGTCATGCGATTTTGAATCCATGTCAAGGGGGTGGTCTAGATTGGGTTGTAAATCGACCAGAATCCACCCCCGTCACATTAATTTCACTGCTCAAGGCCGAATAGTCAGAGATGTGGTACTAAAAATTGAAAATAAAGGTCATTCTGAGAGTCCAACACACAGTACACCTTTGCCGTCATGCGATTTTGATTTGCGTCAAGGGGGTAAGTTCCGGTACTGCCCGACCCCCTTGACGCGCCTCCCGTATGGTTATTTTCAGGTTTTACTATGTCCCCACATTCCGCATATTAGATGTTGGAATTAACTAGATGGCCCCCGAGTGGATTCACAGTATAGTATACAGGGTAGAATTAGAGAAATTATACTGGGCATCTGGTGGGGATCTACCCCTTGACATAGCCCGCAGTCATGCGATTTTGATATCTATGTCAAGGGGGTGTATCGCCCCGGTCCAAAGTAGGCACTGTTGAGTGTTGTTTGTGCTCAATAGCAACGTGGCGGAGTGGCTAGATAAGCGCCTGTGACGAGACAAAAGTTGGCGCTAGAATAGTCGAGGTTGGGTGGTTGGTGACAAACTTGTGTGTCGTCAAATTCCAGCTCATAGCTGAGGCCACTACATTCAGCAAATGGTGAACCGCAGGTGATTACAGAGCTAAAACAAACATATGAATGCTGATAAAAGTGCCAGAGAAAAGTGAACGTCAGAGGAAGAACTTGACGTTGAAAGCGTACGTGTGAAGTCGCTATTCGTCCTCGGGAGAGAACTTGCCTTTGAGCTCTAAGAGATTCTCGCCCTCTGCTGTGAGTTCAATTCCGTACCAGACAGTTGGCCGGCTACCATCCTCAAGTTCGGGCCGACCTTCCTTCAGTTCGACGTCGACTTGCGCTTTCAGTGGGCTGGTGAACGCACCCGGAGCGTACTCTTGGATCGCTACATCATCCACCGACGTATCAGTACTGTTACGGATGTGCCGGAGGCAGATTTGCGCCCACGAGTTGAACGCATCGCGGAGTTCGGCCTTCGGAACGAACACCGTCTCGTCGGTGTCGGTCGTGATCGTCTCGTCTTCCGTGTTGGTGTAGCGACGGAGGAACTGCTTCAGTGGGTCGGGCATGTCGTCCCCGATGAGCGGCTGGCCATACTTCCGGTGGATGCTGTCGAACGCCACGTCTTCTGTGTCGACCGAGGGCGTCGTCGAACCACTCTCGTCTCCGCCCGAGTCACTCCCGGATCCACTACTGTCCGCGAGGCGTGCGGGCGTGTATCCTGTCGTGTATTCGATATCTTTGAGAACTGGGAAGTAGACATCATCCGGGAGCTTGAGGTTGCGCTTCCCGGCTTTGTTCCTGCCCGGCGAGTCGGCATTCTGTTCGTCCGAATCACCGCCGGAATCATCGCTACTCTCGCCGAATTGTTCGAGGTCATCAGGCTCGCAATAATCATGCTCGATCGCGTATCCCACAAGCCCCTTCAGCGGGATAGGCGTGTGCTCTGGAACGAGGTTGTTCTGCCGCGCGTAGGTCCATAGATGCAGGTACTCTAAATCATCGAGATTCTGACCACTTGCGGAATCCTTCGGGTCGCGCTTGCCCATGTCACAGAGCGCAAAGTGTTGGAAGTTATAGAGTGCCTCCCGCTTGTGGCAGTAGGCAGTTTCGTCGTCAATCACGACGAAGTAGTTCTCCGATTCACCGAAGTGACCGAAGGGGTTTTTCCCACGGGATCCGGGCGTGAGTCCAAGGTCGCGCAGGTCGAGGTTCCAGAGGGGGTTGTGGCTCCCAGTGAGCTCGCGATAGTCGCCCGCTTCGATCCGGTCTTCGATCTCCTGTGGGTCGATATCCATTGCGGTGCTGGCGTCGTTCACAAGCCCCCCAATGTTGCCCGTCGCAGCGGGGTGTTGTGACGGGTGGATTGTGGGGATGAATCCGAACAGCGAGAGGGGTGGATACACCGCGTTTTGTTCAGGGACAGGATCGAGAACATTACCCTCGCCGCGAAGCGTGTTCGCGTCGCCAACAGGCCACCTGTGAGCGGCTGTCAGCGCCCCCGTGTCAGCGTCGGGATCAGCCGGGATGATGTGGGGGTCACGAACGGGCAGATCCACGCCCGTTTCCGTCCGGTCGATCGCCCCGACAGTCTGGGGCAGGTCGTGCGCTGTGGGATAGCCAAGCGACGACGGATCCATCCCGGTTGGGTACTCACCAACTGGGTCCGACCGGTCGGCGAGCGCCCGCATCCACGCAGGGGCCGTGGCCGGTCCCTCACTCTCGTCGTCGGTAGTCGTCGGGCCATTCCCCATCGTCAGTCGAAGCGCCCACTCAGCCGGCGGCGTGAGCGCAAGCCAGCCCTCTTGGAGGAAGTCGTCAAGGTCGCGTTTCTCATCGCCAAACTGCGGCAACTCTAAGAGCCACACGTTCGTCCCACCGTAGTTTGTGTGGGTCGGCTCCTCGTCGGGCGTCAGCGCCGTCTGTCCGTCCGCGTCGGCGCTCTCAGCAGTCTCGTCTGTCTCGGTGTCGACGTCAATGACGCCAAGCCGCGTCGCGACTTCCTCCCAGAGCTCGTGATCATCTTCGTTGGGGTCGGCGTCGCCCTCGAGGACTTCTTCGCGGTAGACCTCGGCGGCGGCTTGGACCGTCCCGGTGAACGTATCGTCCGGCGACGGCGTGTGGGTGTCCAGTACCCGGCCCATATTCACGGCACTATCCACGCCGGGCCCGTACTGGTGGATCTCGATGACCTCACTGATCGGGCCTCTCCCGTGGAATTCGCCTTCGGACTCTAGCAGGTGAACCGGGACTTCCTCCGCAGCGACCGGCGTTTTCTCGTCTGCGTCGACGTCGGCGTCAGCCGGCGGCGCGACGCGAATGTCCTGATCGTCGAGTTTGTCTTGGAGCGTCCCGTCGCGAGCGGCCTCAAGAACCAGCTTCCGGGTGAACATCTCGTCGCCGGGGAACTCGCCGGTACAGAACAACTCGCGGATGTTCATGTCGCGTTCACACTCACGCTCGTCGTGGTCCCGGTCTTCCTCAGCCAGTACCACCCGCTTTGGCGGGTCCGAATCTTGGAGGAAGTACACGTCGGGGATCTCCCGGCGCTTGATGATCTCCGCGAGCACGTCGCGGTGCTTCATCTTGAACGACTTCGTCACCGGAGAGATGCACGGGATGCCGTGGGCGTGAGCGGTAATCGCGTCGGCCATCCCTTCCGTAATCGCGAGCGGTTCGCCCTCGACAATGGTCTCCCGGCCGTAAATCGGCTCGTCGGCGATAGTGTAGTTCTTCGTCGTCGCGAGCTTGGCGTACTTCCCCTTCGTGAAGTCGTTAGGGTGCGTGCCGTGTTCCGTATCGAAGTCGGGCTGGCGCCCGATGAAGAAGGCGACCTTGCCGTCCTCGTCGTAGTACGGGAAGATGTACCGCGCCCGGAAGAGACACGAGAGGTCGGCAGGGTCATCAGGATCGTCTATCGTGGTGTAATCGACGTACTCCTCGCCTTCTTCGTTCTCGCCGTAGGCGTCGTTTGGGTATGTGAACAGCCCGGTCGCGACCATCGTGTGGTGGCTAAAGCCCTGCTCCTCGAGGTGGAAGAACAACTTCTTGCCGAACGCAGGCGCCCACCCGAGCTGCTTGTCATCGACGAGGTCGTCGTTCCAGCCCCGATGGTCAGCGCCGAGATACTGATACGGCTGTTCGTCGGCGGCGAAGTCCTCGGGCTCGGCAATGCGTTCAGCGGCGTCTTCCGTGGACTGGATGCCGGCGGTCTGTGCGTCCTCGTTCGGCGGCATCGCGTCAGCAGCGTCGGGATCCTGCTCAACAGGGTACGCCGGGTCGGGCTCGTCAAGTGTGGTGAAGTATTCCCGCGGTGTCTCGGGCTTGCGGTAGCCCGCCTCGAACGCCTGCTCCTCGTTCCACGTGACATTCTGGTCGATCGTCGTATCCAGCTGACTGTGGAAGAAGCGGGCGGCTTCTTCGAGACACGCTTGGACTGCGCCGAGGTCCGGTGTGGGGCTCAAGCGGAGGTCTACTGGGTCGGCGTCGACGAGCGTGCTGTTAGGCTCGGCACGCGGCTCGCCGGGTGCGGTCTGTCCTGTCGGGCCTGTGTCGTCGACGTCGCTCTCTGCGTCGGCTACGTCGTCTGCGGGCGGCTCTGTCTCGCGGTCGTCCGGGTCGGTGTCGCTCCCGGCGTCCGTCTCGGCGCCGTCCTCGCTCCCAGCGTCAGTCTCGGCGCCGTCGACGTTCGGTGTCTCCGTCTCGGCGTCGGACGTGGTGTCTGCGTCGTCCTGATCCCCGGCCTCGCTGTGCGCGCCTGTGCGCCCCTCTGAGCCATTCCGACTCTCGGACGGGGCGTTGGTCGTCTCGGTGTCGGTTGCGGCTTCCTCGTGTGTGCTGGCCGTGTCTGGCTCCGCGCTCTCACCGTTCGCGTCCGCAGGCGTGGGGGACGCATCTTCGCTGTCGTCCGTGGCGGGTGTCTCTCCCCCACCGTCCGGGCCGTCGTCGCTATCATCGGACCCGTCGCCGCCGGAACCGTCGCCGCCGGAGTCGTCGTCGCCAGAACTGTCGTCGGAGTCCGAGTCGTCTCCACCTACGGGATACGCATCCCGGCTGAACGCTGCGGCGTCGATTTCCGGGCCCTTTTCGTCCCGTGGGGTGTTGATCTTGAGGTGGTCAGAGTCCGCGTCTTGATACACGGCCCCGTGGTTGTATGCTGCCTCGATGGTCTTGGTTACTTCCTCACCGTCAAGCCCGTGGAACATCTCGAGCCCGATGGTTACCTCGCTCTCCGTGAGTGGCTCATGCGGGTCGGCGTCGACTTCATCAAGAACAGTGGCCCAGAACGCTGGGACAGTTCGATCGCCGAGAATGAGTTTCTTTCCGGATTCTTTGATGACGCCAGCTTCTACACCTGCGCCGATAGCGGCCTGCGCCATCGGTTTCTTGAAGTCGAACTCAACACGAAGGCCCATCATCGTCCGCGGAACGGTCAGCCCCTCGTCGTGGTCGCGGCCGAGTGCGTCCCACACGGGCACCCAACTGTCCCGGCGCTGTATCTCCGCAACCTCTTCTTCGGTGAGGTAGTCCTCATAGGCGTCACGCGGGCCGGGCAGCCGGACGGCGTTCTCACCGGCAGGCACGAGCTCTTCTTCTGCGAGCCCGATCCGGATCGCGTCGGCCGCTTGCGTGCCACGGATGCCGGGCCCGTACCGAAGCGCACCGGGGAGGTTGTCCCGGAAGATGGCCTCCGTCTGGTTCACGTTCGCCGAATCCCATACGTCCTGCCAAAAGGCGGCGTCGGTGGGGTCTTTCGCGCCGAAGCGGTCGGTGACCGCATCGTAGTCGATGTCGATATCGTCAGGCGAGCTATCCTCGTCGACGGCGTCACTGTTGGCGATGTAGTAGGTGCTCAAGTTTGTCATGGCGGCTGCGTAACTGAACGTCACGGCGTCGATCGGGCTCGTCTCGTCGGCGCCCGCGTCATCGTCAAGGATACCGACTGGCCCGTCCGTATCGCTGTCGGCGCCGAACGGGTCGTCTTCATCCACGGTCGTGTCCACGTTCGGGGTGGGTTCCTCGTCAGGCGTATCGGCGTCGTCCGTGGCCGCTGTGTCGCCCTCACCCGAGGTTGCGTCGTCGTGGATCCCGACAGGGTCGTTGGAGTTGTCTCCGATGTCGAGCCCACCGATGTCTTCGTACATCGGCATGTGCTTCTCAGGGACCATCGGCTCCAGCGCCTCATCGGGGATGGTCGTGTACTGCTGACCGCCGGTCACGGATTCACCAGTTGGGCTGTCGGGGTTGTCCGGGAGTTCGTCTACCACCACGCGGTTCGGGATGGGAACTGCCTCTCGAGTGAACCCAGCTCTGTGTAGATCAATGTCCGACTCGGCATCCGTACTGGCGGTCGCTTCGGAGTCGTCGTCGGGTTGATTCAGTGCTGCTTGTACCGGTACGTCTTCGATGTTGTCATACTGAGATTGTGAGGTGTCTGTATCGGCGGAGCCGGCGTCGGGTTCGTCTTCGCCATCAGTGGGCGTCGCTTCTTGAGTCTCGTCTGTCGCATCTTCGCCAGCGGGAGAGAGGAACGACGGAAGTGAGGTTTGGATGATGTTCCATTGATCCTCAGTCGGTATCTCCTCAAACTCCCGCTCCGGGACGAACGGCTCGTAGACGAGTTGCCAGTCCTCGCGAAGGTCGCCAAGCGTCCGGTAGCGCTGGACTTCGCCGCCGGGGTAGACCACCCACTCGTTGTTGTGGTCGTCGTACCGGCACCACACGTCGAACGCGTTCGTTGACCCAAAGCCCTCGTCCATCCGGAGGGCGCCTTTCTTCGCGCCAGTCATGCCGTCGTACAGCTGAATCTCGTCGTCGTGGGTGTTGACCCACACCGCTTGCTTGCCCTTCCTGATGAGCGCGTGCTTGCGCTCACCGTCCGTTGGTGTCCCCAACTCGAGGTAGTCCGTCTTGTTGTAGTACAACGGCATCGGGTCGCGCTCTGTGAGGTCTCCGGCGTCACTCGGGTCTTCATTGGGGCGCATCCGGAGATGATCCCGAATGAACATCGGATCTGAGAGGATGTGGTCAACCCGAGCAGCTGGTGCTGTCCGATCTTTAGCCTCCATTTCCGGGGTGACGAACATAACCCGACGGTCGTTGCGAACCGACCGGGCGAGGTTCTGGAGCGTCCGGGCTGGCTTCTTGTACGTCGATGTCTCCGCTTCAATGGTGATCGCACCGCCCCCAGAGAGGTCTGCGGCAATCGGGTAGTCCTTCTTGAACTTCTCAATCAGGCGCGACGCCCGTTTTGTATCGACTGTCCCCCTGATCGGCGGGTAGGCAACTGCGTCCGGTAGGCTCGCCTCGTGGTCCTGCCGGACGACGGTGACTTCCATCCCGATAGCCGACAGCATCACGAACGACCGGCGAATCACTTCGTTGTGCTTCTCTGTCTCAGGCCGCCAATCCTCATCAGCCTGCTCAAGAACCGACCGGATCCCCTTGTCCGTGATCGACAGTTCCGTCTCCGGGTCGGTGATCCGAACCTGTCCTGTCGGCGTCCCGCCCGTCCCCCGGACGCTGGTTTCCTCTTTTTCATCCTCGGGGTCGGCCAGCTCAACATACTCTTCATCGACGAGGATTCCGTCAGGCAACTCCTCGAAGTCCGTCGACGTCCGGCGGTGGAACCCCTCGTTTGCGGCCTCGACACTTACCGAGAGTGTGTCGTCGCCGTCCATCTCCGGCGGGTCGATATTCAACGCTGGGGCGGGCTCAAGCGTCTCGTATGCGCCGGGCAGCGTATCGAGTGCGTTCTGCCGGATCTGTTCAGCCCACACTGCTTCGAGGAAGCACTTCGTCAGGTCGTGTTCGCCCCCGAGATGCATCAGGGCGTGTTCCGACTCGTCAAGGTTTTGCTCGAGTGCGTCGACGCCGTACTCCTTGAGGTTCTCCCCGATGATCGCTTCGGCTTCTGCCGGCGTCCGCCGTGCGGGATACGGCGCAAAGGTGTCGGGCGCAAGCGGGTCCGACCGCATCGGCCCGTCCTCGTCCATCGTGGAGATCGTCGTCAACGCGGTGTAGGCAGGCAGCGACTGGATCGTCCCCGAGTCGATATCGTCGTCGTCGAACCGCTCAGCGATGATCTGGGCGTCATCAACTTCTGTCACACCGAAGCTCAACAGCGTGTCCGTGTTCCCGAACATCTGCTTGAGCGTCTGGGGCGCAATCTCCCGCACCTGCGAGGGGTTCTGGAGACACGTCACAACGCCCATTTTCCCGGAGCGGGCCTTCGAGAGCATCTTGTCGAGCGCCATGTTCTCCGAGGCGATGTCGTCAAACTCGTCCATGAACGCGAAGAACGGCTCCCGGTCGGCCTCCTCGATCTTCTCGCGTTTCCGGATGGTCGACCACACGCGGCGCATGATCCCCGTCGAGACGACCTTCCGGATCTCGTCAGACCGCACCGTGTTCCGGACGAGAATGATCTTCCCCTCTTCGACGGCGTGCGAGAGGTTGATCGTTCCATCTCGGTGGGCCACAATCCCCCGGCTGATGGGGTCTTCGACCCAGTCTTGAATCCGGCGGAGAACCGGGTCGATTTCCTCGGTGTCCATCTCCGCGATTTTCGTGGTGTACTCGTGGATGAAGCTCATCCCCTCTTGGCTGACGACGTTCGAGAACTTCGCGCGGCTCTCGTTGTCGGCCAGCACGTAGTACATATCGACGAGGGTGAACTTCCGTCGCGACCGGATCATCGCCCGAGCGATATTGGACGTGATCCCCTCCATCTTCGGGCCCCAGTACTCACCGCCACGCAGGACCGCCCGGAGGTCGTTGATGATGGACTCCACCTCGCGGTCGAATTCGATCTCCGTCTCACAGTCGCCGGGCTCGAGGAAGTTGATCCCCGCGACTTTCTCGAAGGTCTCACTGCCCGGTTCAACCCAGATAATGTCGTCCATCCGCTCGTCGGGCAGCTGCGTGATCAGGTCGTCGACGGTGTCGCCCTTCGGGTCGATGAAGACGAACCCGTGGCCCTTCCGGGCAATCTGGTTCATCATCATGTTCAGGGTGGTGGATTTGCCTTTCCCCGTCGACCCGAAGATCGTCATGTGGCGGAACCACGAGAACGGCTCAAGCCCGATTTCCCGAATCCCGTCCATCGGGTTGCTGTCGTACCCCAGCCAAATCGGTTCGTCCGGGTGGTGGGTGTGCGAGTGAACGAGGCGATCACGCACGTCGAAGCCCGCAAACAGGTCGCCGTCCTCGGCGGCGCCGTTCCCGCTGGCGGTCGCCGTGAGCTCGAACGGGAAGTAGCGCTGGAGTCCCGGCTCCCGACGAAGCTGGACATCTGTATCCGACTGATCGTAGGTGTAGTGTTGGTGGTGGGCGGGGTTTTCGCGACCGCGTGTGTACGGGCTTGGTGGGCCAGTCTCGTCGCCCGTCGTTTGCGGCAGGTCTTCTTCGGGCTTTGCCGGAAGGTCGGCCACGCCCTCGACGTCGTCTTCCGGGTGTGTGCCGCTCGGGCCGTTCGTCCCCTTCCCAGACTCGGCGTGGTCTGTGGTGTCGTCCGTGGCTGGTGTCTCCTCTCCCTCGTCTGACTCGGGCGTCTTTCGGGCACCGGGGGCGTCAAACACGTCGTCGCGCTTGTCTAGCTCCTCAAGATCGACCCCGAGTTCCTCGGCCCGTCGGTTCTGGAACTTCCGGACGAGGTTGTCCGCGACGTGGTCGTTGTATTGGCTTTTGATCTGTTCACGGGTGAGTTCGCCGTAGATGAACTGGCGATATAGCTCGTTGAACGCTTCTTGCTTCTCAGGCGTCGAGTCGACGTCAACGGTCGCGGTGGGTGTGTCGGGCTCCGTGTCGGTGGCCTGCGTCTGGTCATCGAAGAAGAATCGGAGAACTGTTCCGAGTCCCTTCATGAACACGGAGTCTTCCTTCTCTGTCGGGTCGGGGCCGACAGTATCCGACTCTTCAACTTGGTCACCAGAGAGTGACGCCATCGCAGACGCCTCGCCACCGAGTTCGGATAGGTCACGGTTCACCCGCATGTCTGGTGGCATTGCTGTCCGATTTGCTTGTGCGGGAGGCCGGTTGCCGACGCCTTTGCGTGTCC